>DAOMAH010000058.1:0-8423 GCA_035426725.1 Acinetobacter sp. | reverse complement strand
TACAGCGCGTGCTTTGGTCGGTTGCGCACGATGCTCAATCACTTGCGATGCTTTCAAATAAGTGGCTTGTTGAGCTCGATAGCGACCGCGTTCATCTAAAATCACCAAATATTCCAGCGCACAACCGACAATTGGTCGTGGGCCTGTGCGGGCAAAGTCTTTGATATGGATAAAAACACGTTCCTTATACATATCATTCGGTTGGATAAAACCGTAACCTTTGTCATCGAACCATTCGACTAAACGACCTTGATCTCGCATCTGTATTCCCTAAACCTTTATTCGTTGTAAACGGTCTTGCAGCATCATGCGCATCTCAAGTGGATCTTTCTGCAAAATGTCTTGCCCTGTTCGCTCTTGCGCTGCATTTTTTTGAGCGACTTGTAAGCGCATTGTCCAAAAGCGGCAAGCCGCCATCGCAAGATAAATATCCAAACAGGCAAATTCATCTTGGGTCATCTGACGAACGCTATGATAAGCCGCCAAATATGCCTCAACTTTGGCTTGATCAAGCTCAACTTGCGGATCGGCAGTACAAAAATCATTGATACTAATCGCAAGATCAAACAGCCATTCATCTTGATTCAATTCATAAAAATCAAGAATGCCTTGCAATTGGTTACCTTCAAACAGCGTATTATCTCTGAATAAATCTGAATGAATCCAACCCAATGGGCGGTTGGGATATTGTCGCGTCAAGTCGGAAAATTGTTGAAATACTTGAGACAATAAAGCTTGGTCTTCCGCATTCACTTGCGGTTTAAGCTGTTCCGCTACATCTGACCAATAAGCATGATTACGATGAACATCACGCTGCAATGGAAAGTGCTGTAACGTCAAATGCAATTTTGCCTGTGCGTGGGCAATCGCTTGGACTTGTTCTAGTGTGGTGATCACAGGATGTTTTCCTATTAATCGTGGCGCAATTTGTGCAGGTTTATTGGCAATAAAATGGATGGCTCTGCCCTGATGTTTCAACGGCACTGCCACAGGTATACCTGCTTGACCTAAACAATCCAATACAGGCACCAACTCGTCTGCACTTTCTGCATCCAATTCTTCAAAAACGGTTAATACATATTGCTGTTGTCTGTGATCGACCAAAAAATAGTTGGTGTTTTGAATACCGCCTTGAATTGGAATCAGATCAATAATCACCAAACCATAAGGTTCAGCAAAGCGTTGAACGTGCTCTAAACTCAACGGCGTATAAACCGACATGGAAAACCTGCAAAATGATGCTGTGATTTTGCTAGAATACCTGTTCCCTGCATGAAGGTGTAGCACCTGAGTCGGTCACCTTTGTCTCTTGGCGATTTTTTGGAAAAAATTATGCTCGCAAAACGTATTATCCCTTGCCTAGATGTTGAAAATGGTCGAGTCGTAAAAGGCGTTCAATTCCTTGATATTCGTGATGCAGGTGATCCTGTTGAAGTGGCACGTCGTTATAATGAACAAGGTGCCGATGAAATTACCTTTTTAGATATTACGGCGACCCATCATGGGCGAGATACAACTTATCGTACCGTCGAGCGTATGGCGGAAAGCGTATTTGTGCCCTTAACGGTCGGCGGTGGTGTGCGTAAAGTGGAAGATATTCGTTTATTGCTCAATGCAGGCGCGGATAAAGTCAGTATCAATTCAGCAGCCGTATTTAATCCTGAATTTGTGCAAGAAGCATCGCAACGCTTTGGTGCACAATGTATTGTTGCCGCAATTGATGCGAAAAAAACAGGTGAGAATAAGTGGGAAATCTTTACCCACGGTGGACGCAAACCGACTGGGATTGATGCGATTGAATGGGCCATCAAAATGGCAGATTTTGGCGCAGGCGAATTATTGGTGACCAGTATGGATGCAGATGGTACCAAAGCCGGTTATGACCTTGCGCTGATGCGTCAAATTAATGATCGAGTCAGCATTCCAACCATTGCATCAGGTGGTGTAGGAAATTTACAACATCTGGCAGATGGTATTTTAAAAGGCGGTGCTGATGCGGTTCTGGCTGCGTCAATTTTCCATTTTGGTCAGCATACCATTCCAGAAGCGAAACAATATTTGGCTGAACAAGGCATTGAAATGCGCTTATAAATTCTAGATACGTTTTAAAAAGAACCTCTCCAATGCTAATTTTGAGAGGTTTTTTATTCACGCAATATTTCCTCAGACAAAAAAATACCTTGCGGAGCAAGGTATGGAAACTGCGTTTATACAACGCTAGAGGGTAAACGTGAATTTTGTCATTTTGATTAAATTATGAGCACTCTCAATGCTTGAGCTAAGATAACGGGATAACACATAAAAATATTGCCATTAAAAACTCATTTTATTGACAATTCACGACATGACTCATGAAAGCATCGTCACGATTCGTCACAATGCTTATGCTTTATGGTCACATGTCGCATTTTCCTCTAAGCCACTGATTCTTGTTGCTCAGTTTCTACTACAGGTGCTTTGACTAATTTTAGTTTTTGCTCAACCCATTTCGCTGGAAAAACCGACTCGATCGCTTGCGTCAATGCTTTTGAAAGTGGTGCAGGTAACGGTAGACCGAGTGGATTGGCTTCTTTTAAATCAGCCGAGGACACCACACGCGTTCCCATCACATAATCAAACCATGGTCGCGTTACACACCAATTCGCATCTTGATTCGAATTCATATGATGATCGTAATGCCAAGGAATGGTACGCTTTGCCCAATCAGGTTCTAAGTGCGCACGGCGATGTACATAATAATAATTGCCTGCACTATAAACTGCTGCCAATGCCATGCCTTTTGAAAAAGGATAAAACGCCACACTGGCAACGCCCGCTACCACAGCCAATGACATAATTTCATTACGTGTACGCCAACTGTCTAGACCTTCCACATAACAATCATCAGAAAAGTCTTGTTTACGGACTTCACGATGATGTGCCCAATGCGATTCCATCTGTTTTGGCGTTGGACTGAAACGTGGCTTGCCTTTACGGTGTACCCCATGCAATAGATATTTATGAGCAAACCATTCATATGCATTTGCAACTGCCAAACCTGCAACAAAACCCTTCAACATGGTTTTCTCCAAATGTTTCCTTATTTTTTTAAAGATATAAATTTTTGTAGGCGAAGTATTGACGATACGATATATTTATATTGACAAAACACGACAGAATAAGGAGTAGACAGGATGTCCCAACTCAAGAACTATACAGGCTCTGTTTATGGCGGATTAGGGCATTTATTAAAGGCTTATTGCGAAACAAAAAATATTGAAATTCCTGAGCAATTACAACAAGTCCAAAATCTTGAACGTTTTGATTACGTCATTTGGCGTGACTTACTTGAAGATCTTAATCGTTTAAATCCCAAGACAGGTTTAGGCTTAGAAATTGCAGAGCACGTACAACCTAAACATTTAGGAATTATTGCTTATCTCGCACTGTCATGTGAAAACTTGGGCGAAGCATTGGCGCGTTATCATGATTTTCATCGCTTAATTTATGATGGTAGCCCTCTCGTCGTTGAATTTAACCCACCCTACGCATCAATCCGCTGGGAAGCTCCAGAACCCAACCCAACCCAATTAACAGATGAAATTGCAATTGCGCTGATGGTGCAATTCCATAAGTTATTTCTGTCAGGTGAAAACATCAATCTACATGAAGTCCATTTTGTGAATGTTGCGCCGAAGAATATCAGCGTTTATGAGCAATATTTTCGCTGTAAAGTCCGATTTGATCAGCCAAAAACTCAA
This sequence comes from Acinetobacter sp., assembly GCA_035426725.1. Lineage (GTDB taxonomy): Bacteria > Pseudomonadota > Gammaproteobacteria > Pseudomonadales > Moraxellaceae > Acinetobacter. The sequence continues at coordinate 4,683 of DAOMAH010000058.1, read as the reverse complement.
CTACTCCTACCCGTTACTGAGGCTTTTAAACCATTAAAAACAGGTGATCACACCTTACAACAACTGTTATTACAACAAGCCCAAGCATTATTGGACAAGCTGCCAAATTCCACCCAACTTGATCAACGTCTGCAACATGCCATTTTGACAGGATTACAGAAAAACCAATATCAAATCGATTTTATTGCAGAAAAATTAGGGTTATCGGTAAGACAATTACAACGTCACTTACAACAGCAAAACACCACCTTTCAGGAACGGGTTCAACAAGTACGCTTTATGTTGGCCACTGAATATCTCAAAGACCCACATCTGAATTTGCAAGAAATTGCTTTGTTGTTGTGTTATTCCGAGCAAAGTGCATTTCAACGTGCCTTTAAACTTTGGACTGGACTCACGCCGCAACAATGGCGAAACAACAACACTACTTACAATTCTTAATAAAATATCGCTGTAAATCAAGGATTTACAATTGATCATTTTATAAACAAACTTTATAAAAATCTTATAACGTTGTGAGAGGCCTTTATGCCCTTCATAGCGTTTTAATCCGTCTATAAAAAGCGTTCGGATAATTAATAATAATTTTATATAATTCAATAATATGGTGATAATAATGAACAAATATATCGCAGAATTTCTAGGAACTTGCTGGCTGGTTTTCGGTGGTTGTGGCAGTGCGGTACTGGCAGCAGCTTACCCTGAACTGGGAATTGGATTTGAAGCGAAAATGAGGGATACTCAACAGTCTAATGAGGTGGTGACTTAATGGGTGCCATTACAACCCCGCACGTAGTACAGGTGTAGCACTTTTTGCTGAAACAGCGGCACTCAGTCAACTCTGGTTATTTTGGGTCGCACCGATTTTAGGCGCGGTGATTGGTGCACTTATTTATAAGTTTGTCGGCAACGAAGATAAATAAGGAAACCGTTCATTTAGAATTGTCTTGTAATACCGCACATATCCTAGTAATTGATACAAAAACAACGGTATTCAAGGCAATTTTATTAGAGAAAAGGATTTTCTATTTCATTTTCAGCTTTGCGCTGAATTTTTTCAGGAAGATTTCCCTGTTCTAATGCCGCAACTACTTCATTCATAAATGCTTGCAACTTCTTGGCAGCCTGAAAACCTGCCTGATCTTTTGTAATTTGTAAATTGCCATAAATGTTGATGCAATCAAGCTGATTTTCCAAAGTGAGATCGTCGATACTCGCCGATTCGGTGCCATTTTCAAACGGTTTAAACATGCCTATTCTCCTCGTTGTAGTAGCTTGTCAACGCTATTTTCTATTTCAATAATTGTAAAAAATATTGCACTAAGGCATTCACCAATTGCTGAATTAGCGCTTGTTTCGTTGCTTCATCAATTGTTGGAAATTTGCTTTCCATCGTTTCAGTGGGCTGGGCAATAAATTGTTGTTGCTGTGCTTGAATCTGTTCCGTGGTTGCATCTTCTGCACACTGACTTTTACCGTCCCAATGTGAATAGGCAATCTCGCGATTGGCTTTTACTTGTGACGCAGACAACGGTAAATTATAAATATTGCGTTTCTGCTGTTCAGGCAGTTGTGGAAACAAATTCATGCCTAATCTTTCTTCTAATTCACAGACGCTCATCACCTGAACTTGTTGTGAATCATTGTTTGGGGCGTAATATGCGCCAATCACACCCTGTTTAGGTAAGTAAATGGCTTTATAGATGGCGGTGGGAACAAATACGCCCTGGCCAATCGTTTGCAGTCTTTTCCCTTCAAATACAGGCCCCGTAATGACATAGACATCATTTTTCTGCTTACGGACGATCTCGCGAATCGCTTCTTCAATTTTTCGCCATGCTTCCTGATTATTTTTTGGCGATTGCGGCACAATATTAATTAAGGAAAAGCTATCGAATTGTGCGGTGCTATTGGTCATATCACCGCTTGGTGCCATGTGGCCACGGTCATAACCTGAAGCACGATAATCCGTTAATAACGCACGATGATCCGCTTGCACGCGCATCTCTTCATGGAAATTATCTTCACGTTTAATATGGCTGCTAAAACGTTCGGGCGTGAGGTATTCTGCTGACCAAAGTGGCGTTTTAGATACGCCCGAATACATGACATTAAAACCATTTAGACAAAATGCATAACTATTTTTTTTCAGGCTTTCTTTATTTAATAAAGGTGGGACATCACGGTAAAACGGCGTTAAACAAGCACCATCACCGCTAGAAAATGGCAGCATTTGAGACAATTGATCATTAGCGAATGTAAGCGGAGTGCTTGCTATCAACATTGCAGTGAACAATATTTTTCGAATATTTTGTACACATAAAAATAGATGTAATTTTCTTTTAATAACAATGTTCTTGGTCATAACTACATCAAAATCAATATGAACGCGCAGCATAACAATTCAGAGATACGCTGTATATTTCATTCTGCTACAGCGCGACACATTATGTCGCAAAACTGTTCAATTAAACATTTCCCTCAAATACAGCGCATAAAAAATGGCACTCGAAAGTGCCATTCTTACCGTAGTCTATCTGCTAAATTTCAATTTGACTGCCTAATTCCACCACACGGTTTGGTGGAATCTGATAGAAGTCACTCACAGGACTGGTATTCCGTTGCATCGAGATAAAGAGCTTTTCACGCCACGGCGCCATACCATCACCCACGGTACTGATAATCCGTTCACGCGATACAAAGAAGCTGATCTGCATTAAGTTATATTCCAGCTCAATCGCTTGATACACCGCTTCAAGTGCTTGTGGAATGTTCATTTCATCTTTAAAGCCATAGTACAATTCAAGACGATAGAAATGCTGATTCATGGTTTCGACATGGAAGCGATTGGTCTCTTCCACATAAGGAACATCTTGAATTTTAACAGTGAGAATGATGTTCTTTTGATGCAGTACTTTATTGTGCTTCATATTGTGCAACATCGCATGTGGTACAACGGTTGGTGTCCCTGTTAAAAAGACCGCCTCACCTTCAACCCAATTGGCTTGATCACCAATACTTTGTACAAATAAATCGAGTGGCAAGGTATCTTGCTGAAGCTTGGCAAAGGTTAACTCGCGACCTTGTTTCCATGTCATTAATAACATAAATGCAATACCGCCAATCAGCAATGGAACCCAACCACCCGATAACACTTTAAGTGAGGTCGCACTCACCAAGACCAAATCTAAAACAAGGAATGGAATAATCAGCAGCACCAATTTTGGCATGCTCCATTTCCATGTATAACGAATAAATACCGCAATCAATAAGGTATCGCACAACATGGTCATGGTGACCGCCAGACCATAGGCATGCGAAAGCTGTGAGCTGGTTTGGAAGATTAAAATTAAGACAATAATCGATGCCAACAATATCCAGTTCAGTAAAGGTACATAAATCTGCCCCTGTTCCGAGTCTGAAGTATGCTTCACATTTAAACGTGGTAAATAGCCCAATTGAATGGCCTGACGCGCTAAAGAGAAGACCCCTGAAATTACCGCCTGTGAAGCAATAACGGCGGCCATAGTGGCCAAGAAGATCATTGGGTACAAGCCCCACTCTGGCACCAACAGGTAAAATGGATTTTCAATCGCAGTCGGATCACGCAAGAGCAATGCACCTTGTCCCGCATAGTTCAAAACAAGGCAAGGTAACACCACCGTAAACCATCCAAAGCGAATCGGGCGCGGCCCAAAATGCCCCATATCGGCATACAGTGCTTCGCCACCTGTGACGGTCAACACTACCGCACCCATAATGAAAAAGGCCATTAAAGGGTTGGTCACGATAAACTGAAATGCCCAATGTGGGCTCAGCATGCCCAAAACCAAAGGCGTTTGAATAATGCTCGAAATTCCAAGAATACCCAGAGAGAAGAACCACAATAAGGTCAGTGGGCCAAAGAACTTACCAACAAAGGCTGTCCCATACTTTTGCATGACAAATACTGCTGTGACGATGCTAATTGCAATCGGCACAATATAAGGATCCAGTGCATCAGTTGCGATGGATAAGCCCTCTACAGCAGATAAGACCGAAATGGCTGGGGTGATGATCCCATCCCCAAAAAATAGTGACGCCCCAATAAAGCCAATCGAAATTAACAGTAATTTTTTCCGATGGCTAAAATTGGTATTGCGCAAGTTCAGTGCAAGCAAAGCCATAATCCCACCTTCACCATTGTTATCTGCACGCATGACAATTGCAGAATATTTAATGGTAATGACCATGGTCATGGTCCAGAAGATAATGGACAAAATACCCAATACGTTTGCAGGGGTGATGCCCAAGCCATGTGCAGCGTGGAAGGATTCTTTCAATGCATAGAGTGGACTGGTTCCAATATCCCCAAACACGACCCCTAATGCTGCCAAGGTCATCGCAGGCAAGGCGGCTTTTTTTGCAGTACTTTGCATATATTGTCTTCAATATAGAACGTTATATGGCTCAATCTTATCATTAGCCTAAAAGTTTTTCTGCAAATCTGTTCGACTATAACTTGGCAGCCTAATGTTTTTTGGTTACTATCGCACACCTTGGTGAGGTGTCCGAGTGGCTTAAGGAGCACGCCTGGAAAGTGTGTAAACGTTTATAGCGTTTCGAGGGTTCGAATCCCTCTCTCACCGCCAAATTAGTTTTTTATAGTAGTTTATAGTAGTGCAAAAGGCTTGAATCTAAACG
>DAOMAH010000057.1:0-8661 GCA_035426725.1 Acinetobacter sp. | reverse complement strand
CAAGCCCAAGCTTTGGCGGGTGCTGTGTTGGCCTATGCAGAAAACATTGAAGATCCTTCTGTATTGCTTCCTGTGGTTGAGCTGATTGCCCACAAACATGTCAGCTTGAATATTCAAGCACCCGACTACAACATTGTTGGGGAAAACCTCCTCCATTCAATTAGTGAAGTTTTAAGTATTTCAATGGAAGATTCATTGATTGATGCTTGGGCTGCGGCGTATGGTCAATTGGCTGATTTATTCATTAGCACTGAAAAAGCGATTTATGAGCAACATCAACAAACCCAAGGGAGCTGGTTAGGCTGGCGCAACTTTAAAATCGCGAAAAAAGTGGTTGAAAGCGATGAAATCACTTCTTTCTATCTTGCCCCTGTGGACGGTGGCGATTTACCAAAATATGAAGCAGGTCAGTACATTTCAGTACGTGTATTTGTTGAGGAACTTGGTCTAAAACAACCTCGCCAATACACCCTTTCAACTAGCCCTCAAGCTGACTATTTACGTATCTCGGTCAAACGCGAAGATGAAAAAGGCGATTTGGCAGGAGGCTGGGTGTCCAATACCCTGCATGGTTTAGCCGAAGGTGCTGAAATTGAAGTGTCTGCACCAACAGGTAACTTCTACCTGATTGACCCAAACAAACGCAATGTCTTTATTAGTGGTGGTGTAGGCCTCACGCCAATGGTGGCGATGCTAAATCAGTTGGTGACTTTGGATATGCCGCAACCCGTGACCTTTATTCATGCTTGCCGTAGCAAACAAGTGCATGCTATGAAACAACACATTCATGACTTAAAAGCCAAATACCCACGTTTAAGCACCTTTACTGCATATGAGTTCCCACATCAAAGCGATGTTTTGGGTCAAGATTATGATGCGAAGGGTCGCCTTGATTTGAGTACCATTGATAGCGCGATTCTACCTGTTCAAGCAGATTACTACTTATGCGGCCCAATGCCATTTATGGCAGAGCAACAAAAAGCCCTGATAGCCCGTGGTGTTCCTGCCGAAAATATTCACAGTGAAGCTTTTGGCACAGGTGGTGTTCATCACTAACCCATGCCATCGGCATAAAATAGAGAGGGTTAGTCAGGTTATGCTAGACTAGCCCTTTGTTTTTTTGCTTATCAACGATCAGTACCCTCATGCAGCTCAATAAATTTACTGACTATGCTTTGCGCATTTTAATGTATATTGCACGGCCTAGAGAAAACGCTTATACCATTGCAGAAATCGCAGAAAATTTGCAGGTGTCCCAGAACCATTTGGTCAAAATTGTGCACTTTATGGGGAAACAAAAATGGATTATCACCACGCGCGGAAAAGGTGGCGGTATTCATTTGCATCCTCAAGCGAAGAAAATTAGACTCGGTGAAATAGTGACCATATTACAGGGTGACAATGAAATTGTGGATTGTATACCCTGCATTTTACGCCCGCACTGTGGACTCAAAAGCATTTTAGATCACGCCTTAGACCGTTTTTATGAAAGTCTGGATCAATACACCTTAGAAGAAGTGCTAGAAAATAATATTATCCCGTCTACGCAACAATCCAATATTGATTTTTTACACGTGAGTCAAAAGCACTGACGCTTGCTTGAGAAGGATAATTCGCACCATTCCTCGACATCCTTTATAATAGCCGAGCTATTTCAATTCAAAAGTAAGCTTCTATGCGTCGCAGTGAAAAATCGAAAGATACCAAAGCTAAACTCGCCCCTAAAGAAAAAATCAGCTATGAGAAGAAAATTGACCCTGCTCTGACAAACTATGCGGTGCAGTCGTTAACGCTATTACGCAAAGCTGAATTTTTAATGAGTGCACCGAAGCTGGGGTTATGTGTAGAAGATACAGGTTATGAAATTGCCTTTGCGGGTCGCTCGAATGCTGGAAAATCGAGTGCGATCAATACGCTAACCAATCAAAAGCAATTGGCTCGTGCGTCTAAACGACCTGGTCGTACGCAAATGATCAACTTTTTTAGTCTAGGTAATCCAGATCAACGCTTGGTCGATTTACCAGGCTATGGTTATGCGGCTGTCCCTGAAGCCATGAAAATTGTTTGGCAAAAAGAATTGGAAAATTATTTGATTCATCGCCAAAGTTTGCAAGGCTTGGTGCTGTTGATGGACATTCGCCATCCTTTACAGCATTTCGATTTAATGATGCTTGAATGGGCGCATTCACGACATTTATTTGTACATATTTTGCTGACTAAAGCCGATAAATTGAATCGCGGCCCTGCCAATAAAGTCTTACTTGAAATTAAGCAACAATTGAAAAAGATGAAGCTGGATTTTTCCATCCAACTTTTTTCGTCGTTAAATCGCATTGGTTTAGAAGAATTGGCGAGTGTAATGGGCGGTCGTTTGAATTTCACCCTTGCGCAAGAAGCTGAGTTCGATCTCGATCAAATTCCAGAAGCTTCTGAATTGGACGAACCAGACCAAATATAGCTTTTGGAACACATTCTCTGCTGAAATCGTTTTTTATTGTCCTCAATTGCTAAACACTTCTATGAATAGGTTTTCATATACTGCTCATAAGGTTGTTTGATCACGCGCAATGAGGACAAAAGGATGAAATTAAGTACATTTGTGAAGAAAAAAATGTTTGGCTCTTCCCTCGATTACCATATACATCCTCGAAAAGTAAAATTTGACTGGGAAAATACGCCTGTAGATTGGATTCCACAACAGCCTTTTGCCAGTTACTTCATTAATGAAATCAATAATATTTTACCTGCAGGTGAGTTTTGGTTTTGCCGTTTGTACAATAAAGTGATGCCGCAAATTACCGATGAAAAATTAAAGCAAGATGTGCAAGCCTTTATTCGTCAAGAAGCCATGCATGCAGTTGCGCACAACTCTGCCAATCAAGAATATCTAGGTCAGCGGAATATTGATATTCAGCGTAATCTTAAAATCATGGACTGGCTATTTAACACCGCTTTAGCCGATCAACCGTTTGGACAAAACGTGCCAAAAGTTCTCGATCATCAGTGGGATATCTTCCGCTTAGGTGTGATTGCGACGGTTGAACACATGACCTGCGTTTTGGGTAAATATGCCTTGTACAATAAGCGTTGGGAACAATTGGGTGCTGACCCTGAAATGATTGATTTAATTAAATGGCATGGTTCAGAGGAAATTGAACACCGTACCGTTGCGTTTGATCTTTATCGACATTTGGGTGGCAGCTATATTGCACGTTATTATTTGAGTGTCGCAGTGATCGTTGGCGTGCTTGGATTATGGGTGGATGGTGCGGCGCATATTATGGGACAAGACCCGCGCTTTGCTGATAAAAAACCCAGTGTGTTTAAGCCTTGGGTTTGGCGAGAATGGTACAAAATCTCACAGCAAGATAAGCAGATTTTACCAAGTCCGCTGTGGTTAGTTGCACAACAAATTGATTACTTAATGCCGTGGTACGACCCTGTAAAAGAAGCTCAAACTCAGGATGCAGTGGATTATCTAAACCATTCCCCTGCTGCAAAACGTGCCTTAAAGAAAGCAGCATAATTCAAAAAATTAAAGCCGGAAAACACCAGCTTTAATTTTATTGAAAGTTTGATTAACTTGCTTCAGCTTCTGCTTGTTTGGCATAACGGTCTACCACGACACTAATCATCATATCGCCCTGCACATTGACTACAGTACGTACCGTATCGAGTACACGGTCAATGGGCAGTAAAATCGCAATGGCTTCTGCTGGTAAACCAACGGATTGCAACACCATAATCATGGTCACCATACCTGCACTAGGAATGCCTGGCGCACCCAATGACGCAATCATCGCAGTTAAACACACAATAATTTGTTGCGCCAAACTCAACTCTAAACCCATCAGATTGGCAATAAATAATGCTGCAGCTGCTTCGTAAAGTGCCGTACCATCCATATTCAGTTGTGTCCCGAGTGGGATAACAAATCCTGCCGTTTGTGGTCGCACCCCTAAATTTTCTTGAGCGCATTTCATGCTCAATGGCATGGTCGCGGAACTTGAACTGGTAGCAAATGCTGTGACTAAAGCCGTACGTGCGCCTTTAAAAAAGGTGATTGGATTCATTTTCCCAAAAATCCAGAGCAAGGCAGGCAGAACGACTGCACCGTGGAAAATTGTTGTTCCTGTAACTACAGCCGCAAATTCAGCCAAACGACTGAGCACAGATAAATCTTCAGTAGCAATCAGTTTAGCAAGGAGTGCAAAAATCCCGAACGGCGCAAGCTTCATGACCCAGCCCACCAGCGTCATCATAATTTCAAAGAATTGTTGAGTGATGTTGCGCACTAAAGATAATCGCTCACCACCTTTGACTAAGGCAACGCCGAGCAATAAAGCAAACACCACCACAGCTAAGACATTGCCCTCACTAAAGGCTTTAAAAGGATTGATTAAGGTATTTTGAATAAAATTGGTTAGAAAACTGGACGGCGTTAAAGTATCAGGACTTTGGTGATTTTGCATTGCATCGTGAAAGATTTGAATATCAATACCTTTTCCCACATCAAACAAATGAGCACAGCTGATCCCTAGAATAAGTGCCAAAGTCGTGGTGGTTAAACAACTCAGTGCAGTGATTTTCCAAACCCGTCCAAATTGCCCACCCGCTTGTAAATTGGATACACCAACTACAATCGAACTAAAAATAAGGGGGATCAGCAGCATTTTTAATAGACCAATAAAAATGCTACTTAAAATGCCTAAGCCGTAGAGACTATTTTGGAAAAATATGCTGTTTGGATAAAGCGTCAATAACAGACCAAATGCCACACCGAACAAGGCGGCAATAAATATTTGTGTATTTAAGTTCATTTGACAGGATTTTAAGATTTTAGCGTATGGTTAATATGGCATGTCACTATGCAACAATCGAGCAATTTTTTGTCACAAGCTTATGATAAAAAGCCATCATAACGATGGCTTAACAACAAGAGAGGATTTATTGCGTTTCGATTTCTCTGAGCCGAATCAAACCTTCTTGAATGGTACTACACACCAACTGACCATTTTGCCACATGCGTCCAAAATTCAGCCCACGTGAACCTGCGCTCACCGTGGCTTCCATGTCGTACAACATCCATTCGTCGGCGCGTAAAGGGCGGTGGAAATAAATGGTGTGATCAATACTGGCACACTGCAAATTCGGCGATAACCACGATAAACCATGCGGACGCAACGCTGTGGTCATTAAGGTAAAATCTGAATAAAAAGCGACAATCGCTTGATGCAATGAGATCTCATCAAGTTGCTGAGGAATTTGATCATGCGTACGTAAATAGTGCGCATAAAAAGGCGCTTCGGGCTGCGGTTGAAATGGATTGACTGGCTGAATCGGTTTGATTTCGATATGACGTTCGCGCATGAAACTGGCACGTACATTTTCAGGTACAAAATTAAGAATGCTCTCTTTCAGTTCCTTTTCGGACTTTAACCCATCGGGAGCAGGATACTCAGGTTCTTGATGTTGATAATTCAAGCCTTCTTCTGGATAAGCAAAAGAAACCATCGCGGAGAAAATAGTGCGGCCATGTTGAATCGCACGGACTTGTCGACTGGCAAAACTTTTACCATCGCGTAAGGGATCTACTTCGTAAATAATAGGAGCATTGATGTCTCCGCCATACAAGAAATAAGCATGTAAAGAATGTGCAGGACGATCGGTCGTATACGATGCCGCTCTTAAAGCTTGCCCGAGAACTTGCCCACCAAATACTCGCTTCCCGACTAAATTACGACTTTGTCCCCGAAAAATATGTTGTTCGAGTTTTTCCAAAGTCAAAAGTTCAACCAATTCTTGCGTTAAAGCGTTCATATCACTACCTACCACATCAATTCGGGAGAAACTTACATACTATTTTCATATTTGTAATTTAATTCTGCCACAAATTGCAATGACAGTGCGTAGGATAAAATGATTGATCGGTCATATTAAAATGTTTTAATAGCTGCTAAAAATACGTTTTTTAACGATAAAATCGAGCGATTGCGCTATATTTTGTCAGAAAATAACATATCGTTTTATACCGCAATAGCGCAAAATATCATATTGATGTTTTATTGACTAAACTTTGCCTGTGTAAAGAGTCATCATTGAGGAGTGAGTAATGTCCAAGACTGGATTTGGTCAAATGTATCGCCAGCTTTCAAGCAAGTTACTTGATCTTGTCGTCACGCCACAGGTGCTTGGTGAAGTTCCAACGCAATCCTCAGAGCAAAGTAGTGAAGCGGATACCAACACCTTAGTGTGTTATGTCTTGCAAAATCACTCACACACCAATGCATTAGTAGTCGATGGTGAAACACGACGCTTACAACTTAAACCTGCTTTAGATGCGTTAAGTTTTGGCAGTTTTTATAATAAAAACTCAGTTTTATTTTTACATCAAAATGAAAATAACTTGTTTAGTACCCAAACTTTTCCACCGCAGTTGCTTAGCCTGATTGATGTCCTTGAACAGTATCCACAACTCGAAATTAAACTGATTCCTGTCACACTGCTTTGGGGTCGCGCGCCAGACAAAGAAGACTCTTGGTTTAAATTATTATTTTCAGATACTTGGGCAACACCAGGTAAAATGAAGCAATTGGTGAATATTGGCGTACATGGTCGCCAATCATATTTAGAATTCCATCCAGCACAATCATTACGTGAATTGGTGCAATACGCTCAAAAGCATCATCCGAATATTTCCCCTGCGACGTATATTTCAAGTTCTTTAGATACTTATTTAGACCAGCAGCGCGAAGTCGTACTTGGTCCCGATTTATCCGACCGTCGCAATGTAATGCAATCGGTGGTTAAATCGAAAGCGGTGCAAGATGCCATTCGCCGTGAAAGCATTGAACATAAAGTCAGCATGTTAGAAGCAGAACGTCGCGCTATCGGTTACGTCAATGAAATTGTTTCAGATTACTCTGCATCAGCAGTACGTTTTGCCGATGTCGCGTTAACGCGCTTATGGACACAACTCTATGACGGCGTTGAAGTTCATAATTTTAGTACTGTGCGTGAGCTCGCTAAAGACTACGAAATTATTTATACCCCGTGTCATCGTAGTCATATCGACTATTTACTGCTGTCTTATGTGATTTATATCCGTGGCATGATGATTCCGTATATTGCCGCGGGGGATAACTTAAATTTACCTTATGTCGGGCAATTATTACGCGGTTGCGGTGCATTCTTTATTCGCCGTTCTTTCCGCGGAAATAATCTTTATACCTCAGTTTTTAAAGAATATTTATACAGTATTTTGTCACGCAATACGCCGCTTGAATACTTTATTGAAGGTGGGCGTTCTCGTACAGGTCGGTTACTACCACCGAAAACAGGTATGTTGGCAATGACGATTCAAGGTCATTTACGTGACCGCGCTAAACCTATTGTGTTTTTACCAACGTATGTGGGTTATGAGCGTTTAATGGAAGGCGCAACTTATGTCGGTGAAATGCAAGGAAAACCAAAAGAAGCTGAATCTATTTTAGGCATTTTTCAAGCTTTCCGTAAAATTGAACGGATTTTTGGCAAAGTACACGTCAACTTCGGTGAACCTGTATTCTTAGATGATGTATTAAAACAATACAACGTTGAAAATATTCAACTGGAAAATAGCGATAGTCCGATTCCTAAGGAAGTGAGTCAGGTGGTTTCTCGATCAGCCACATTGATCCTAGAAAATATCAACCGTGCAGTGGTGATCAATCCTGTTTCTTTACTTTCATTGATTTTATTGGCTACACCAAAACACACGCTCGATGAAGAAATTTGTGCCAAACAACTCGATATTTATCGTACTTTGGCGACACAACAGCCTTATGACGAACGAACGAAAGTGACACCATTGTCAGGCAAGGAAATTATTGCTTACGGCTTAAAATTAAAACTGATTAAACGTGTGCAGCATGTGCTTGGCGACATTATTGCAATTGAAGATAACCAAGCGGTGTTACTCACCTACTTCCGCAATAATATTTTGCATGCCTTTGTTCTGCCATCACTCGTGGCGTCATTAGTCGAACATAATGGAAAGATTAATAAAACTGATTTAAGCAATGTGATTCGCACTTTATATCCATTCTTAAAAGCTGAATTATTTATGAAATGGGAGGCGAATGATTTACAACAACATATTGATAAATATGTGAATGCCTTAATTGATACAGGTTTAATTTTCCAAGATCATGATGGCAATTTATTCAGCCCAACACCAAATAGCGAAGAACATCAGCAATTAGTTACCCTTGCCTTACCAGTAAAACAAAGCTTAGAACGTTACTACATGACGTTGGCACTGATTACTCAACGTGGTTCTGGCAACATTACCACCAAGCAGGTAGAAGAATTAAGTCACCTATTGGGGCAACGTTTATCGGTATTGTACGAGTTCAACTCTCCTGAATTTTTTGATAAAGCCTTGTTCCAAAGTTTCATTCGCGTATTGACCGAGCAAAATTATATTCGTACCAAAGAAAATGACTTAATTGAGTTCGATGATAATTTCAGTGAAATGGCTGCAGGTGCGCAGTTGGTACTTGATGAAACCACCTTACACATGTTGCAGCACATCACGACATTTAGCGATGAAGAATTGGCGACAGCATTGGCGGCGATGGCATCACAACAAGCGAAACGTCGCTTAAAAATTAAGAAAAG
>DAOMAH010000056.1:0-8774 GCA_035426725.1 Acinetobacter sp. | reverse complement strand
TGAAACAATTTTTGTTACGGCTTGCAAATGTCCCGCCGTCAATTCAGGCGCGAGTGCGGTCACAATATAGCGTGTCCGACCACCTTCACTCACCCATTGATCATATTCAGTATAAGAGATCGGTTTAAATCGCACTGTAAGGCCAATATCATGTGCTAAAATCAGAATCTCTTTCATTGCCAATGCCGTTGCGGTTTCGTTATCTGAAGCAACCACAATCCCGAGTGTGAGTTGATTATGAATAACGGCCTGACCCACATCGAGTATTTGCAAAGAATGTACGGAGAGTACCTGCATTAATCGAGTAAACTGATTCGGTTGATCTGGTCCCAAAAAGGATATAAGAATGATTTCTCGCATGAATTGACTCGTGGTTGAGCAACAACTATTGTGTAAGAATGATAATATAACCCAGTCTGAATCTATTTGACTCATTTTACTTCGGAAGTTTAACTTGAATGCGCCTCGTCAAGGGCTATTTGCTAGCCTGCTTACTGTAAGTTTTGCTTTGCATACCTTTTTATTGGTCATTGCAACGACTCACCAACTCAATGAAAATCGCGCTAATCAAGGACAACTGATGACCAGTCAGTTGGCGACCGAAAGTGTGACCGAGCTCGAACCTGCCAACACGGTTTCTTTGGCATTGGTGGCGAATCGATATGCGACCAATCCGAGTGTTGCCTCTATTCGTATCTTGGATGCGAATAAGCAAGTTCTTGCGACCAGTGGCATGGCAAAAACTCGTGAAGGTGAAGTGTTTGTTCGTGATGCCTTACAAAATGAAAAGAAAGTCGGCACGGTTGAAATCACGCTCATTCAACCAAGTATTGGTGAAATTTTACGCACGCAATGGCTCGCCATTCTGGCTTCATTGTTTCTGCATGGGTTGATTTGGCTGGCTTACCGCACCGTTGCTCGCCCAACGCGCAGTGAATATCTTGCGCGGATTAATCAAGAAAACTTACTCAAGCACGAAATTCAACGCTTAACACAAGCTTTGGCACTTGAAAAACAAAATACACTCAATGTAAGTGCCCAACCTCAACAGCAAACGGCTGTTCAGCTAAAACAAAAAGTCACGACAAATGAAGTCGAGTCAAACAAGTCGAGTCAACAACTCATTGCGCTCAACATTCAATTTTACGATCCAAAAGAATTCCTCAATAGTGTCAACCAGTCGGTTTCAGTGCCTTTCTTTAAACTGTGTCAGTTGTTTTTAGATAAAAGTATTGATTTATGTGTCAAACACTATCAACTCGACCCGACCGTGATTCAAGTTGATCAAATATTTAATGCTGAAGGTGCGACTTTATCGACCATGGGCGAACAAGAAAATGCGCTCGAATGTTTAATGATGATTGGCGCGGTATTTCAGTTGTTATCTGACGTTCTATATAAACGCTACCGTGAAGATAAACGTTTTGCGCTACAAACGCGCGGCGCGGTTGCCAGTGCCGTTGAAGCGATGCAATTGGATGCAATTGAATCGGCAAAACGCCTTACGCAACATTTAAGTGCGAAAGAAGCTGCGTTACATTTAAATCATGATCAGCTCAAACTGATTCAAAATTGTTATGATCTCGTTGCGATGCCAAACCCAAGCAATATTATGACTCGTCATGCTTTTATGATTCACGGCATGAATGAAGATTGCGCGAAACTCGCACAAAATCTGCGAACTGAAATTTTAATGGGTAAAAAAGCCAAAGTCGCTACGGATACATCAACTCTTTAACCCATTAAATATCGTGATTTAAAGCCTAGTGACTTCATAAAGCACTAGGTTTTTTCATGAAAGATAACGCAAATTTCGTATGACCTTGCTTTGTTGGCTAAAAACTCAACGGGCTTGAAGAAGCACAGGCGAAATTTATTAAAATGCGTTAAACTATGCCAGATTTATCGAATACTAATGCCTGAAAAGGCAGCATCAAAGGTAAAAGTGAATGCCGCTGAGTCGTGTTGAAGAGCTTGTCGCAGATATTCGTGCAGGCAAAATGGTCATCCTGATGGATGATGAAGATCGTGAAAATGAAGGCGATTTAGTCATTGCGGCGACGCATGTACGCCCTGAAGATATTAACTTCATGATCACCCATGCGCGTGGTTTGGTCTGTTTAACACTAAGTCGTGACCGTTGTAAACAATTGAATCTTCCACTGATGGTTGATCAAAACGGTGCGCAACACGCCACCAACTTCACCCTTTCGATTGAAGCAGCAGAAGGCATTAGCACAGGCATTTCAGCCGCTGAACGTGCGCATACCATTCGTACTGCTGTAGCTGCCCATGCAAAACCAAGCGACATCGTTCAACCGGGTCATATTTTCCCGTTGATGGCTCAACCCGGTGGCGTATTACACCGTGCAGGTCATACAGAAGCAGGTTGTGATTTAACCCGCTTAGCTGGTCTTGAACCTGCATCGGTTATTTGTGAAATCATCAATGATGATGGCACCATGGCACGCCGCCCTGATTTAGAAGTATTTGCAGAAAAACATGGTCTAAAGATTGGCACGATTGCGGATTTGATTCATTACCGCATGACCAACGAACAAACCGTCGAACGCTTATCTCAAGAAAGTATTGAAACCGAATACGGCGCGTTTGAACTGTATAAATACCGTGAAATCGGCAATCCAGATATTCACTTGGCCTTAGTCAAAGGTGAGCCGAATCAAGGCATCACCACGGTCCGCGTGCATGGTTTTAGCCCGATTCGCGATTTATTAAAACTGAATAAAGCCGATGGTTCTTCTGCTTGGAACTTAGACCTTGCCATGAAAACCATTGCTGCCAGTGAACGTGGCGTGTTGGTATGGATTGGTCAGAATCATTTAGAAGATTTAGGGCCTGCGCTGATGAGTTTGAATCAGCCGAAGCCACTGAAATCCAATGCAGCGCTGTCCCATCAGTATCAAACCATTGGCGTAGGCGCACAAATTTTACGTGATTTAGGTGTTGAGAAAATGAAGTTGTTGAGTTCTCCACTTCGTTTCAATGCCTTATCCGGATTTAATTTAGAGGTGGTGGAATACATCACTGCCGATCAAATCACAGCAAAATAATCGAGGTTGTTATGGCAATTCGCCGAATTGAAGGTCTATTACATCTTGCAAGTGAAGGTCGTTATGCGATCTTAGTGGGTCGTTTCAACAGCTTCGTGGTTGAACATTTGCTTGAAGGTGCAATTGACACTTTAAAACGCCATGGCGTTTCAGAAGATGCGATCACTGTGATTCATGCACCAGGTGCATGGGAACTGCCGATCGTTGCGAAAAAATTAGCAGCTTCAAATCAATTCGATGCCATCATCGCATTAGGTGCGGTGATCCGTGGTAGCACACCACACTTTGACTTTGTTGCAGGTGAATGCGCCAAAGGCTTAGGTGTGGTCGCACTTGAAAGCACTATGCCTGTGATCAATGGTGTCTTAACTACGGACAGCATTGAACAAGCCATCGAACGTTCTGGTACGAAAGCAGGCAATAAAGGTAGCGAAGCTGCACTGACTGCAATCGAAATGGTTAACTTATTAAAGGCAATTTAACGCATGTCGCAAACACTTCAGGCCGCTTATGCAGCGAAACGCAAAGCACGTCGTTTTGCGGTACAAGGGATTTATGAATGGCAAATGAGTCATAATCCTGTTCATGAAATTGAAGCACGCACGCGTGTCGAAAATGCCATGCACAAAGTTGACCTCAACTATTACCATGAATTACTCACGCAAGTCGTTACTCAGCATGAAGCTTTAGATGAATTGCTCATCCCTGTTCTTGATCGTGAGTTAAAAGCTCTCGATGGTGTCGAACATGCTACTTTAAGACTCGGTGCCTATGAATTAAGAGATCATCTCGAAATTCCATACCGTGTCGTGCTGGATGAAGCCATTGAACTTGCAAAGCATTTTGGCGGTGCAGACAGTCATAAATACATCAATGGTGTACTCGACCGTCTTTCATCAAGCTTACGTGAAGCTGAAAAACAACAAGCAAAATAATAGGCTTGGTCGACAATGGCTGAATTTTCGATTATTGACCAATACTTTAAACGCGCATCTGCCTCAGATGTCAGTTTAGGGATTGGCGACGATTCGGCCATTATTACCCCTCCCTCCTCGCAGCAACTGGTGATCTGTACCGATACCTTGGTCGCAGGTCGACATTTTCCTCTAAACACCTCTGCCCATGCTATTGGCTGGAAAAGTGTGGCAGTCAATTTATCTGACCTCGCTGCAATGGGCGCTAGACCGCATAGTATTTTATTGGCACTCAGTCTTCCAAACGTAGATCATCAATGGTTGGCTGAATTTAGCCGCGGCCTATTCGAATGTTGCGATCAATTTGGCGTTGCATTGATCGGTGGTGATACCACGCAAAGCTCACAGCTTACGATTAGTGTGACGGCATTGGGATGGATTGAACACGGTCAGGCGATTACTCGTTCAGGCGCGCAAGTGGGTGACTATATTTGCGTCAGTGGGCAAATTGGCGATGCGGCTTATGCATTAAAACATTTAGGTCACCCCCTACAACAACGATTGAATTATCCCACTCCTCGCTGTCATTTAGGTCAAAAGCTGAAAGGCTTAGCATCGAGCATGATTGATATTTCAGATGGCTTAGCCCAAGACTTAGGGCATATTTTGAAAGCATCACAGGTCGGGGCAAAATTATTATTAGAACTACTCCCTATTGATGACACACTTAGAGAATTAAGCTTACAACAGGCTTGGCATTATGCGCTTTCAGGCGGGGATGATTATGAGTTATGCTTTACAATATCACCGCAAAATTATGAAAAACTTTCGGGACAACAATTGGACGTTCCGCTTACAATAATCGGCGAAATTACTCAACAAACTGACTTGTTATTTGAGTATGAGGGTGAAATTCACCCACTGCTAGTTCATGGATACCAACACTTTGCATAAACCGCCCATTCACTTTAGCCAAATGACTTGGTTTGACCGTTTCATCGTTTTTTGCGGTGTAGGCTTCGGGTCAGGTCTAAGCCCCAAAGCCCCCGGTACCTTCGGTTCAGCCTTTGCTTTGCTGTTTGTACCACTTTGGCTGCAACTCGGTTTTTATGGCAGTGTAATTGCCGTTGTGATCATGTCATTGGTCGGTATTTATATATGTGGCCACACCGCCAAAGTGCTGAATGTACATGATGATGGTCGCATCGTTTGGGACGAATTTGCAGGTCAGTCTATTACCCTACTGCCTTTGTTGTATTTGCAGCAAATGAATGTCGTGTGGGTCATTGTAGGATTCATTTTATTCCGTATATTCGACATCTGGAAACCGTTCCCCATTAATTGGGCAGATCAAAAGGTTTCTGGTGGTTTCGGCATTATGCTCGATGACCTGATTGCAGGGCTTTGGTCCGCTTTGTGTATTTTTATTTTTCATTTTTATTTTTTGACTTAAATTATTGATTTTAGAGTTAAATATGTCAACTACCGTCATTATTCTAGCTGCAGGTAAAGGAACGCGAATGCGTTCTCAACGACCAAAAGTATTACAACCGCTCGCAGGTCGACCTCTGCTTGGTCATGTGATACAAACTGCAAAAAAACTACATGCGCAAAATATTATTACCATCTATGGGCATGGCGGTGAGCTCGTTAAACAAAGCTTTGCCGAAGAACAAATTGCATGGGTTGAACAAGCAGAGCAACTCGGTACAGGACATGCTGTGCAAATGACTTTGCCTGTTTTACCGCAAGATGGTATTTCATTGATTCTTTATGGCGATGTACCTTTAGTCCGTCAAAGCACTTTAGAGCAGCTGCTAGATGCCTCAATCGCTTCAGGCGTTGGCATGATTACACTGAATGTGGAAGATCCTACAGGTTATGGTCGCATTGTTCGAAAAAATGGGAAAATCCAAGCCATTGTGGAGCATAAAGATGCTTCTACTGAACAGCATCGAATTCAAGAAATTAATACGGGTATATATTGCATCAGCAATGCCAAATTGCATCAATGGCTGCCAACGTTGTCGAACAATAATTCGCAAGGTGAATACTATCTAACGGATATTATTGCGATGGCGGTGGCAGACGGATTAGAAATTGCATCGATTCAACCAGATTTGGCTTTTGAAGTTGAAGGCGTGAATGATCGTGTGCAACTTGCAACACTTGAACGTCAATTCCAACAGCAACAAGCCAAAGAATTGATGCAACAGGGCGTTCATTTAATTGATCCGAACCGTTTTGATCTGCGTGGCAGTTTAAAATGCGGTCAAGATGTGATCATTGATGTAAATGTGATTATCGAAGGTGAATGTGAGTTAGGTGATAATGTCCAACTCGGTGCGGGCTGTATCTTAAAAAATACTCGAATTGCTGCGGGAACGCAGGTTCAAGCCTATAGCATTTTTGATAATGCCATTGTCGGTGAAAATACTCAGATTGGTCCATTTGCACGCTTACGCCCTGGGGCAAAACTGGCGAATGATGTACACATTGGCAACTTTGTCGAAGTCAAAAATACCAGTATTGGTCAGGGTTCAAAAGCCAATCATTTTAGCTATCTAGGCGATGCTGAAATTGGTGTGGAATGTAATATCGGTGCGGGCACGATTACCTGTAATTATGATGGGGCAAACAAACATAAAACCGTGATTGAAGATCAGGTGTTTATTGGAACCAATAATTCACTGGTCGCGCCAATTACCATTGGACAAGGTGCAACTACAGGTGCAGGCTCAACCCTGACTCGTGATGTGGCTCAGCATAGTTTAGCGGTCGAACGATCAAAGCAGTTTGAAAAAGCGAATTATCAACGTCCCCAAAAATTGAAGAAATAAAAGGATTAGATTATGTGTGGAATTGTGGGTGGCGTTGCTGAACGTTGTGTAACCGATATTCTGATTGAAGGCTTAAAGCGTCTTGAATACCGTGGCTATGACTCTGCGGGTTTAGCATTACTCAACAGCCAAAAGATTTTACGTGAACGTCGTGTGGGTAAAGTCATTAACTTGGCTGATGCCGTTTCAGAACAAAAGTTAACTGGTCATATTGGCATTGCACACACTCGCTGGGCAACGCATGGCAAACCGACTGAAAACAATGCGCATCCACACGTATCGGGTGAAGTTGCGGTCGTTCACAACGGCATTATTGAAAATTACCAAGAGCTTAAAGATGAAATGCAAGCGCTTGGTTACGTTTTTAGTTCACAAACAGACACCGAAGTCGTTGCACATTTGGTTCACGATGCACTCAAGAATACCGATAGTTTGCTCGAAGCTGTGCAGAAGGTGATTCCTCAGCTTAAAGGTGCATATGCGTTGGGCATTATTCACACGGCATATCCAGATGAGCTGATTACCGTGCGCGAAGGCTCACCTTTGGTGATTGGTGTGGGAATTGGTGAAAATTTTATTAGTTCGGATCAACTTGCTTTATTGCCTGTGACCAACCGCTTCGTTTATTTGGAAGAAGGTGATGTCGCACGTTTAACCCGTACCAGCATTGAAGTTTTTGTTAATGGCGAGCGTGTAGAGCGTCCTGTCAAAGAGCTTGATGCAGCTGTAAGCAATGTGTCTAAAGGCGAATATAAGCATTTCATGCTCAAAGAAATTTACGAGCAGCCTGAAGCAATTCAACAAACGATTTCGCAAGCTTTAGATGGTCATAATTTACGAGACGATTTCTTAAGTCATGCCAATGCCGATTTTGCAAAAATCCAAACTATACAAATCATTGCATGTGGTACAAGTTACCATGCGGGAATGATTGCCAAGTATTGGTTTGAGCAACTCATTGGCGTGCCTTGCCAAGTTGAAATTGCCAGTGAATTCCGTTATCGCACGCCTGTGATTGTCGCAAATACCTTATATATATGTATTTCTCAATCGGGTGAAACGGCGGATACGCTGGCTGCATTACGTGAAACACAAAAACGTGCCAAGGCTCAGTCAATTGATATTTGCAGCATGACCATTTGTAACGTTGCTACATCTTCAATGGTACGTGAAACCGATCATCATTTATTGACTTTAGCAGGTCCTGAAATTGGTGTGGCATCGACCAAAGCCTTTACCACTCAGCTTGCGGCGTTGATGTTATTGATTCTTAAAGTGGGTCAAGTCAAGCAAAAACTAGCGGCTCATCAGCTCACTGAAATTACTACAGCGTTATGGCATTGCCCTAAAGTCTTATTAGATACCTTGCAGTGCAATACTGATATTTTGCGTTTATCTG
The DNA here is from genome assembly GCA_035426725.1 of Acinetobacter sp. Classification (GTDB taxonomy): domain Bacteria; phylum Pseudomonadota; class Gammaproteobacteria; order Pseudomonadales; family Moraxellaceae; genus Acinetobacter. The sequence continues at coordinate 550 of DAOMAH010000056.1, read as the reverse complement.
CACTATTTGTAGAAAAGAATCATTGCTTATTCTTGGGTCGTGGTACGAATTTCCCAATTGCTCTTGAAGGTGCATTAAAGCTTAAAGAAATTTCCTATATTCATGCGGAAGGCTATGCAGCAGGTGAACTCAAGCATGGGCCTTTGGCTTTAGTAGATAATGACATGCCTGTGGTGATTTTAGCCCCTCAGGATGACATGCTCGATAAGCTCAAATCGAACATGGAAGAAGTACAGGCACGTGGTGGCGAATTGTTTGTTTTTGCCGATCAAAACAGTGGTATTCATGCCAAAGACCGTCAGCATGTGGTACATATTCCCTCTGTGAATGAATGGCTTGCACCAATTGTTTACAGTGTTCCTGTCCAATTGCTGTCTTATCATGTGGCGGTATTACGTGGCACTGATGTCGATCAGCCTCGTAACCTCGCCAAGAGCGTGACGGTCGAATAACACACATAAAAAAAACCAGCTTCGGCTGGTTTTTTATCAATTAAATTGCAAATCAAATATCGTCTAAGTTAATCCCTAAACGCGTTGCAACTTCCTCA
>DAOMAH010000055.1:0-8802 GCA_035426725.1 Acinetobacter sp. | reverse complement strand
CATCTAAACGGATTTGAAATGGTGACTCTCCGCTTAAGGTCAATGTTGATGACTGGCGACCTGTTGCCAGCACCTTGCCTGTTGCATCAACAATATGCACCGAGGTTGGGCGAGTAAAACTTAAAATCATTTGATCGCCAGACGTGTTTGTCACATTCCCCATCGGCAAGATTTCAACATCGGAATTCGTGGTTTCAGCGACATCTGCATCTTTATGACTTGAAAGCCAGTTTTGCGCTGCTATAACAGCTAACCAAACTAATAAAGCTGCAATTGCCAAAATTACAATACGTTTTAACCACGTACGGTTACGAACACTTTTTGATCCTGAAAGCTTACCCATAATTTTAATTGGCGAATTATTCAAAGCGTGATTCGCTTTTAAGCCTGTATCATTGGCATAGATTTCATCAAAGCGCTGAATAATGGCACTGGCATCGGCATTTAAATATTTTGCATACGCACGGTAATAACCTTTGATAAAGGTCGCTTCAGGCAAAGACTTATAATCATCTTGCTCTAAGGCTGCCAATGTTCTCACTGGCATATTTAAAGTACTGGCGATTTCTTCAAGTTCTTTCTTTTGCGCAATACGAATTTGACGCAAATACTCACCTGGTCGTTGAATATTACCGAGGGTAGACGAAAGTGAGTTTGAGCCAGTTGGCTGATGTGAATTTGGATTTATTTCCATACGGCCTCAGTACTGTGCTGTAATTGCAAATAACGTTGATATTCTGGACTTTCAGGAAATAGCGCACGCAATTGATTGACTAACACTTGCATTCCCAATTGATCCGCATTTGCTCGAGCAATGCGCAACCCAATCCAAAGCGCACGTGCACCTTGGTTATTTTGCCCTACATTACGAACATAACCTTCATAAAGTTGGGCGGCATCTTTACTATTTTGCTGTAAATAAAATATTTCAGACAATTCTAACAATGAAATGGTTGCTGAACGATTTGCTTGCAAGGCTTGCTTGAATGACTTTTCAGCATTCGCAATATCACCTAACTTCAAATAGATACGCCCCATGTTTTCCAACGATTGAAAGCGCTGGTCATAGCCCAAAGTTGCTCCCGCGCGGGCAAATTGCTCGATGGCCTCATTATAACGTTCTGTTTGATATAAATATGTACCGTAATTATTACGAGCCATTGCATTATCAGGTTCAGCCGAAATCGCACGTTTAAAATAGCTTTCGGCTTTTTCCATATTCGGCTTGCTACCTTCTTGTTGTAGCAAAACACCCATCATCATATTGGCAGTCGCATCACGCGAATCAATCTTTAACGCTTGATCGAGCGACCGCTTCGCTGAGTCTAAATCACGCGTACGAATATATTCAGCGGCAAGTTGAGTACGCACCTGCACAGCTTTTTGCGGATCTTTGGTAGATGGTGCCGATTGACAAGCGGTTAAACCAAATACAGTCAATGCAACGGCTGTTGCTAAAATCGTTTTTGTTCGAGTGATATTCAACGTTTTATCCCCAAAAATTATCCTTGTGTACGCAAAATTTCTTGCTGTTGCGCCACTTTCTTTTTCCACTGTTCAGCTCGACGTGTACGGTCAGCCACTTGTCCTACCAATTGACCACAGGCGGCATCAATGTCATCACCACGCGTCTGTCGAATCGTACACACAAATCCTGCATCAGACAAAGTTTTTTGGAAAGCAATAATACGATTACGACTCGAACGACCATACGGCGCATGTGGAAATGGGTTAAACGGAATCAAGTTTATTTTACTAGGTAAATTTTTCAATAATTTGACCATTTGCTGGGCATGTACAGCATGATCATTTACACCTTCCAACATCACATATTCAATGGTGACGTGACGACGTGAACTTTCATTACCATCTTTGGTCAAATAACGCTGACATGCAGCAATCAGTTGTTGTAACGGATATTTTTTATTAATTGGAACCAATTCATTACGCAATTCATCATTCGGCGCATGTAATGAAATCGCGAGTGCAACATCAATATCTTGTGCTAATTGATCAATTTTAGGCACTACACCAGACGTAGATAAAGTCACACGACGTTTCGACATACCATAGGCAAAGTCATCTAACATCAAGCGCATCGAGCTGAGTACAGCATCATAATTAAGTAATGGTTCGCCCATGCCCATCATGACCACATTGGTCACGGTGCGCTCTCGATCAGCAACTGGCACGTCTTCCATATACGACTGATTCGCCACCCAAAGTTGACCGATGATCTCATCTGGTGTCAGGTCACGTTGAAAGCCCTGTTTGCCTGTAGAGCAAAATGAACAATCCAAAGCACAACCGACTTGTGAGGAAATACATAAGGTTTTTCGTGCGCCGGTTTTATCTTCCGCAGGAATCAGCACGGTTTCAACTAAAGAACCTTCGCCATCACCAACACGGAACACCCACTTACGCGTACCATCTTTAGAATAGTTGCGGTGTACAACTTCAGGGGCTTTTACTTCACAAATCTTTTCGAGTTTTTCGCGCAATTTGCCTGAGATATTGCTCATCTCGGCAAAGTCAGTCACAAAATATTGATGAATCCATTTCATTACCTGACCAGCACGGAATTTTTTTTCGCCAATTTTCTCAAAGAACTGTTCTAATTCAGCACGAGACATGCCCAGTAAATTTACTTTTTTGTCGGTAGTTTGAACGACAGACGTCGAAACAGACTGCTGTTTTTCATCTAAATTCTCTGATGAAACCACGACTACAGAACTCATGTATTTTTACCTAAACGATGTCAGCATATAGAACATGCTGTACTCAATGAACACAACAAAAACGGAGATTAAAAAACAAAAAACCAGATAAGCAGTATACCACTTATCTGGCTTGAATACTTTGGATTAACGAGTGCGTGGGCAAATCTCGTTATCAGCAAAGAAGTAAGCGATTTCACGCTCAGCTGAAGCAACTGAGTCAGAACCGTGTGCTGCATTTTCATCAATGCTTACAGCGAAGTCTGCACGAATTGTACCAGCAGCCGCTTCTTTAGGATTTGTTGCGCCTAAAATGTCACGGTGTGCAAGAACTGCGTTTTCGCCTTCAAGAGCAGAAACAACCACTGGACCAGAAGTCATGAATGCAACTAAATCACCAAAGAAACCACGTTCTTTGTGCTCTGCATAGAAACCTTCAGCTTCTGCTTGAGTCAAATGCTTCATTTTAGTAGCAACAATTTTTAGGCCATTTTTTTCAAAACGAGCAAAAATGTCACCAATGTGGTTTTTTGCAACTGCATCAGGTTTTACGATAGATAAAGTACGTTCGATTGCCATGATAGGCTTCCTCAGTTAAGTCTAAACATTAAAAAATTTGCAGCATTATATACGAGCTAAGCTGGCAAGATATAGCCTTTTTTTGTATTAAGGTCAGGGGGAGCGAACATTTCAAGTTAGGAAATAGTCAATAAATTTGTCGCAATTCGTCAATAAAGACCAAATGACTTTCGATATGATTCGATCTACAAATCATGCGACGCAGAATCATGTCGTGCCATCAAATCGGCTATTCATTCCTCGTTGTTTCATTAAAGCGAATAAATAACTGATGACTGAAGCAAGGAATTAAGATGGATTTAGCACCATTGTTACACGCCCTGATGATTATCATCGGATTTGGTATCGTATTTTTAATCATTATGGGTTTAGAACACTATTATTTGATTAAGCAAAAACAAGAAGCCTATGATTTAAAAGAAACCATTGCCAACATTTTTTCCGCTGTTCTTTATAAGACTATGGACGGCATTTATCTCATTTTCTTTCTGGGCATTGTGGCGGCGTGGATTAAATCGAATGGCTTGGGCATGAATATTCCAATTACGTGGTGGTCTATTCTCCTGATCTTTATTGCACAGGACTTCTTTTTCTATTTTGCCCATTTATTTGCGCACAAGTTCAGAATCGGCTGGGTCACCCATAAAATTCATCACAGCTCTAAACATTTCAATTTTGGTGTGGCATTACGTCAATCGCTCCTCGCACCGATTCCATTATTCGGTATCTTCTCGATTGTTTGGCTACCGTTCGTATTTATGGGCGTCGATATCAAAGTCGTTGCGTTTATTTATGAATTAAACTTGTTTTATCAATTCTTTATTCATACCAAAACCATTGATCGACTGCCAAAATGGTATGAAGCTGTTTTTAATACACCAGCGCATCATCGTGTGCATCATGGCTGTGCAGAAAGTCAAATTGATACCAATTTCGGCGGCGTGTTTATTCTTTGGGATCGTCTATTTGGCACATTCAAAGATGAAGCACAGGTGAAACCGATTGTTTTTGGCGTTAAAAGCCGCCCAATTACCACCAATAATGTAGTGGTGATGATTTTTGAAGAATTAATTGACCTAATTAAAACCACATGGAAAGCCAAAGATTTAAGAGTTTTATTTCGCCATCCAGACTGGAAGTCTGAAGAAAGCGAAAAATAACCTCTTTCATCTTCGCATTAAAATAAAAACCCACCGTTGTTCACTTCATTTTAGTGATCACGGTGGGTTTTAACATTTAGCGCACTTCATCTATCCATGCCATTTGAATCCCCTCTAGCAAACCCTCGGTGGATTTGCTCGGATCATCACTAAAGTCTGGTAATGCACATACCCAAGCATGTAAATCGGTAAAGCGAATCCACTGGGGATCAACTTCGGGATGCGCTTCGACTAACTCAATTGCAATATCTATGCTATCTGTCCAACGTAAGCCCATGTCACAACCTTTGTAAAATAATCTTGCGCTTACTTTAACAAATCCCTAGCTTTTAAAAACAGTCATCTACTGGAAAATTTTCTACAAAATAATATTCATGCTCGGTGCGAGTAGGATAATCATGCTCGCAACAGATGCACCTATGATCGCACCGACAATGACATCACTAGGATAATGTAACCCTAAAATCATGCGTGACAATGCAATCAACAGTGTAAATGGCAACATCAGCATGAATAAAATGGGTTGGATATATCCTAAAGTGACCGTCACCATCACCGCGTGTAAGGTATGTCCTGACGGAAAACTAAAATGATCCAATGGTCGTTCGCCCAAGACAATCACCTGATGCACTTGGTATGGACGTGGGCGAGTAGTTTTATGTTTGAGATACTTATAAATCAGCGTCCCGACCGAACCGCCCGCAATTAAATAAAGGATTTGGAAACCGTAGTTTAGACCTTGCATCATCCAAACTAATAGCAGCATGGCATACCAAAAAGGCCCATCTCCCATTCGGCTAATGGTTTTGAAGAATTGAGCCGTGCGTTGAGACTGTGAAAGATGATTCAGGTAAATGCAGCCTTTTAAATCAAGATCGAGTATTTTTATTTTTGCATTCTGTAAATTCATATTTTTCTCCTTATGGAAAATTCTTCAGGTCGACATGGCATATGCCTCCGTCACCTGATAAAGCGCTTGTTCTAATTGTTGTACGGGCAATTGCCAACTGCTGGCTTGAACACTATCACTGGCGAGTAGTCCCATTTCTCGAAGTTTTGGCAGGGCGGGTAATTGACACAGTGATTGCGTTAAATGAGCAACATCACCAAGCGGACTTAACCACCCAGTTTGCTCATGCTTAACGTGTTGATGAGCGCAGACATAGTCATAAGCCACCACAGGCAATCCACTTGAAATCGCTTCTAAGACCACATTGCCAAAGGTGTCAGACTGACTTGCATAGGCAAAGACATCTCCACTGGCATATGCTGCAGAGAGTGCATTTCCACTTAAACTGCCCATAAAAATAATGTCTTTAGACTGGCTTAATTTCTCTAAACGAATACGATCCGGCCCATCACCCACAATCACAAACTTAATATTGTTGCCTTGCGTGGCTTGCAACTCGTGAAAAGCTTTGATTAAGACATCAACTTCTTTTTCTGGGGATAAACGCCCCACGTAGAGCATCACTCGCGTATCAGCCTGAACACCCCATTTCCTACGTAAGATTTCTGAACGATGCTTCGGTGAAAACTTTGTGGTATCCACGCCACGTCCAACCACAACCAATGGACAAGTGACGCCAAAACTACGTAAGGCTTGCTGGGTATATTCACTCGGTACGCAAGTCATGTTGGTACTATTGTGAAACCATGTGAGATAACGCTGAATTGGCTTCACTAAAAATGCCAAATCAAAGAAGCGGCTAAAATCTTGAAAGGGTGAATGGAAACCACTTGATACGGCCACTCTCCTTGCTTTAGCTGCTTGCAATGCAGTCAAACCTAGCGGCCCTTCGGTGACAATATGCACCACATCGGGTTCAAATTTATCAAAAGCTTTAGACACTTTTAAATATTGTGGCCAGCCAAATTGCAAACTCGGATATTTCGGAATCGCTTGCGAAACGACCAAACATTCTTGTTCAGGCTGAAAGTCTTTACACACTGCTTTTTGCGCTGGGCGTACCAATAGAATTTTATGTCCAAGACGTTGCAAACCTTGACACAACTGCATCATCGACAATGCCACGCCATTAATTTCTGGTGGCCAAGTTTCCGTTACAATTGCAATTCTTAAGCGCGGACGTACCAAATCTTGAAGTTCAGATTGGGCTGCTTGATGGTTTTTTGATTGCTTCGCTTTGAAATAAAATTTGAAATTCTCAGGAAACTGCTCAAGTCTTAAAAGTGATGTCGCGGATGTATTCATATTGCCATCCATTTGTGTCGTTATTTTCATGCTTCTCAGCTTAAAAACATTTTTTGACACTTTAATGATCAAGATGTGACGGTTTTATGACTATCGCACTATCAACTACGTTGCTACAGAAAAATAAATCGTAAAAATAAAGAAACTTAAGCCAATGGATTATTCACTTTAAACAACTGCTGATCTTCTAAACGAAAAGCAATCAATTGCTGCCCCCAAACACAGCCGCCATCGACATTTTGAATTTTTGGATTAATAGTCTTGCCCTGCAAAGCAGCCCAATGACCAAAAATAATTTGATGCGTTTTCGCCGCTTGGATTTCAAACTCAAACCACGGTTGAAAGCCTTTCGGCATCGGCGCAGCTAAATCATCTTTAAATGCAAACTCTAAACGACCTTCTGCATTGGTTAAGCGCATACGCGTTAAATAATTGGTTATGCAACGCAGACGTGCCTGCCCTTCAAGATTATCCGACCACAAATCAGGCTGCTCACCATACATTTCAGCCAAAAATGCATCCAAAACGCTTAAATCATCATGACCAACGACTTGCTGAACTTCTTGCGCTAATTGCGCGGTCTGCTTAACCGACCAAATACACGGCACGCCTGCATGCGTGATGACGGTCTGATCATTTGGAAACAAACATAACGGTTGTTTACGCAACCAATCAATTAACTCATCACCATCAATGGCATCAATCACATCTTGAGTATGATCTTTGGCTTTCGCTTTTTTTAAACCACGTGCGCAAGCAATCAAAGTCAAATCGTGATTGCCCAATACGGTTGCAGCCGCACCGCGGTCAGCCAGCTTTTTGATAAAGCGTAACGCACCAACCGAGTTTTCACCTCTCGCTACCAAATCACCCGCAAACCATAAAAAGTCTTGGTCAGGATCAAAGCGAATTTCTTTTAATAAAGCTTTTAATGCCTCGAAACATCCTTGAACATCACCAATGACGTAATTATAACGCTTGGTCATGGATGCACCATTTGGTCTGAAAGCGCAACAAAATCAGCCAAACTTAAAGTTTCAGGGCGTGCCATCGGGTCGATCCCTGTGATTTCAAAAGCATCCTCACCCAACATACCTTTCAAACTATTTCTTAAAGTTTTTCGGCGTTGCGTAAATACGTGCCCGACTAAACGTGCCAATGCTTTTTCATTTTTCGCCACAATCGGTTTGATTGCATATGGCTCTAAACGAAAGACCGCAGAGGTCACTTTAGGTGGTGGATTGAATGAGCCCGGTGGTACTTCGAATAAGAAAGTAGGTTTGCAAAAATACTGAATCATCACCGATAAGCGACCATATTCTTTGGTATTTGGTGAAGCGGTAATTCGATCAACCACTTCTTTTTGCAACATAAAATGCATGTCTTTGACTTTATCGCCAAACTCTAAGAGATGGAATAATAAGGGTGTTGAAATATTATAAGGTAAATTCCCCACTACACGAAGCGGACGATTTTCTTTAAATAGTTGAGTAAAATCAAAACGCAATGCATCAGCTTCAATAATCGTTAATCGTTCAGGATGTGGTACTCGACCCGGTAGACCTGCTGCCAAATCTCGATCTAATTCAACGACCGTGAGCGCATCACACTCCCCAATTAAAGGCGATGTGAGTGCAGCCAATCCTGGCCCAATTTCAACAATATTTTCGCCTGTGCGCGGGCTGACTGCGCGTACAATTTTGGCAATCACACGTTGATCGTGCAAGAAATTCTGCCCAAAACGCTTACGCGCCTGATGCCCTTCATCTTTCGGGTTTAGGGCATTAATTTGATACATACATTTATACTCAATATTTCAAACTTAACTTACTTCATGTTTTAAAAATGAAATAAGCGATTAAATCGCTGCGATGGAGGTTCTTGCTAAATCGAGGGCTAAATCGACTGCAACATGAATACTGGATGCTTTCGCCTTTCCAGTACCAGCAAGCGAGAGCGCGGTACCATGATCTACGGAAGTTCGAATGAATGGTAATCCTAATGTTATATTCACCGCCTCACCAAAGCCTTGCGATTTTAACACAGGTAAGCCTTGATCGTGGTACATCGCTAACACGGCATCGGCATGCTGTAAATTTTCAGGGGTAAATAGAGTATCGGCTGGTAGGCT
>DAOMAH010000054.1:0-8908 GCA_035426725.1 Acinetobacter sp. | reverse complement strand
TTGATGGAAACCTTGAACAGGCGATTGCAGGGCAAGCTGTTACTTTAACGTTAAATAATGAAATTGATATTTCTCGTGGTAACGTTTTAGTTCGTGCGGGTGAACAGCCGCTGATTTCACGTTCGGTACGTGCATCAGTGGTGTGGATGAATGAACATCCGTTGGTAAAAGGTAAGCTCTACAACGTTAAAATTGGCACACAAACTGTCCCTGCGAAAGTATCTGCGATCAACTTTCGTGTCAATGTAAATACACTTGAACATACCCAAGTTGAAGAGCTTGAGTTAAATGCGATTGCAGATATTGTGATTGAGTTTGATGCACCAGTTGTATTTGACCAATATCAAGACAGCCGTTACACAGGTTCATTTATCTTTATTGACCGTTTAAGTAACGTGACCGTTGGTGCGGGAATGGTTGAAGCTGCGGTTGAATGGACTGCTGGAAACAAGCCTGTGACTGCGGAAGATCGTGCGGCGCGTTTAGGTCAAAAACCTGCTGTGATTGGTGTTTCGGCACAAATCATCGAAAAGGCGCATGCGTTGGAAAGTTTGTTGATTCAACAAGGCGTGGTGGCTATTGCTAAAACAAATTTAACTGCTGATCAAATCAGTTTATTACGTGAAACTGGTGTTGTTGTGATTACCACAGCTGTTGATGGGACAGATACTGATGTTACAGCTGAAACTGTTGAAGAAGCTGCTGAGCAAATTGTGGAATTGGTTCGTCTTTAAGACAGAATTAATTTGAAAATTAAACCCGCGTAAGCGGGTTTTTTATTACTTTATTTTTAATCATGATGAGAAGGCATGTGCTGATAAATTTAGAATATACTGATAAAGATCATTGGGATAATCTTTAATTAAATCCAAGAACACGTCCCTATTGCCTTGATATAAAGCCCGAGTAGCTTCTTCATAATTTGGCATATCGCCTAACATAGCCGACATAAAACGGTCAGTGGCTTGCTTGGCAAGCATGATATTGCTTTCAGAAGTCGGATCATTCAGTTCTTTATCAATCAATTTACGGATCACCGCAGATGCGCTGGCACTCTGTTGATCTAACCAATCCCAGTGCTTTTTCTGTAAGGTAATTTCGCGTGAAATCACCCCCAGTTTTGGTCGTCCAACTTTTTTAACGGCTTCTGTTTCGCTATAACGCTGTTGGATTTCTAGCTCAGAACCAGAAAGATCTAGATCAATTTGTCGTCCGGTTTGATCATTAAAAATCAAAATATTCTGAGCGGTTTCAGAAATCCGTTTAATCTTTAGCGCGAGTTCAGATAGTTGCCCATTGGCTAAAAATGTATTACCTGAAAAGGCAGTATAGGTGGTGATTTGAGTGTTCATAGCCATTAAATAGTTTTATACGGGTAAAATGATATTATCAGGGTAAAACTAATTTTGCAATTTTATGCAGCAAAATAGGACTAAATGAAGTGATATTGATGAAAATAACTCATCATTCCAAAGTTGAATAGAATGTGAGTCAGTCTGATCATTTATTTTTGTCCTGTTTTGATACGGCTTTTATGCGACAATAGCGTTTTGCAATTTCTGACTGGACTCCCATGACTGGACAATCTCCTGAACTTCTAAGTGATATCGAAATATTAGACATTTTACAGTCGATGAAAAAAGATGAACTTGATATTGAAGCAAAAGAGATCATTCGAAACGGTGGAAAAGCAGGTCGTCAGGAAGCACATAAACAGGCTTTAGTTGCATTGAATAATAATTTCGAAGAGAAATTTGTAGAAGCTGTGACGTTGGCATTAGGTTTAAATGCTGGTCAGGCAAAAAAAATTCGCTATAAAAAAGACCGTATTCGTATTTTGAAAGTACGTGGCATTGATTACATGGCGATTGATGGTGCTGAAACTGCACAAGTTCTATCTCAAGTTGCGCAAGCAATCATTCGCGAAGATTCAATTGTCACAGAAGGGCTTCACAATATTTTTCCATTTTGGAAAGAAGGTTGGCCAATGGTTCAGTTTGATAATGCCTATAAAATACTATCTGAAGATATTTCAGTACATTATCAAGAAGTGATCCAACAATTAATTGATAACGCTAATTAAAATATAACTTTAATTAATACAGTTCCATAGAGAAAAAGGATTTTCTTATGCACTATAAAGTTAAGCTATTAATACAACCGCTTTTAAGCGCATCTTTGATAGCAACCTCTTTATTTACAATGAATACCAGTTTTGCAGCTCCTCAAGCAAAACTGGATTTCTCACTTTCTGCACATTCACAAAATAAAATAAAACAATTATTAAACGACCCTAAAACATGGCAGCAGATTCCATAACAAGTCACGTTGTGTGTATTTTCTCCGAATGGCGAACACAGTGAGGCTTTTGAGCAGGCGACGCAATATATTACTGAAATTCAAAAATGGTGCGTGTTTCGAAACAGTTAGGCGTGAATATGAACGTGACACGACCTAGCCATTTACAGTTTAAACTCGATTTTGAATATCCAAAATTAAAGAAAAGTGTGAATAGCCACCAAAATTCTAGACACACATAACCATCTTTTGAAGAGCCTTTTCATAATCTAATGGAGAACGCTGACCATTGGAACCATGTCGTCGTTTTGGGTTATAAAACATTTCGATTTATTGCACAGAGTGTTGCCTTTGCTTATATTCCCGATCAGTCTTTTTATGATGAAAATTCAAGGCTTGATGTCGATTCCAGTAATCCTATCCTAAAGCTAAGTGCAGAGGGTATCCATTCTTTAGAACAACAAATCAATGATAGTGGTCTTGATGCTGTTATTTTGAGATATGGAAAGCTATATGGAAATGCTACGGGATCGATGGCTGCCGAATCGTGTAGGGTACATGTCGATGCTGCAGCTTATGCCGCCATATTTAGCAATTGAAAATGGGCAGGGTACTTATCAAATTGTTGAGGATGATTTAATTTATAAAAATATAAAAGCAAAGAATGAATTGGGTTTTAATCCAAATTATCGTTGGAAAATATAAAAAAATTGCTCCAGAGATGCCGCTGCATGGTCGTTACCCTGAACCCGATGAGTTCAAGGTGGAGGTGACGCATACTAAATGGGTTTCCTACTCGAGGTAGGCATACACTCAAAATACACAGAACACATCCATAAATTTAAGTATCGGCAGGGGAATAGACGTACTGGCAAACATCCTAGAGACAGCTTAATTATAACTGCGATCTATGCCTGATCGCAATCGCTACATCTCGATTCTCTGTAGCGATACTGTCTAATTGATGAGGCTTTGTGCAAATTTACTCAACAATCTGTTCTACATCTTCCAAAATGCTGTGCAATAGATGCTCAGCATGTGCATAAGCTTGTAAAGATTTATTCAAACTGAATACTTCTTGTGCCATTTGCAAAGCAGCCATAATCACTAATTTATTATGTTCAACACGAGGAGCAGCGCGGCGCATTTCCTGAAACTTTTGATTAAGCAGTTCAGCGGCACGTTCTAATTCTTCACGCTTATCTTCAGTCGTATTTAAACGGAAGGTCTGTTCAATTAAGCGAAGTTCAACAACGATAGATTCACTCATGATCAGGTTTCCTCGTGGATTTCAGCATTTGGATGTGCCAGTTGCTGAATTTCTTGTGCATTTTGATCTTGTGCTGTACCCAAAACAGCTAAACGTTGAATAATGGCTTCAACCTTAGATTTAGCCAATTCATTTTTTTGTAACAAACGATCACGATCTTGCTGCAAATCTTGAATTTCTTGCTGATGCTGGCGAATTTGACCATTAGATTTTTCTTTCGCCACACGCAAATCATTACGTTCAGCTAAAATCTCTTGGAAGCGATTTTTAAGATCGGTGGTGCTTTTTTCTAAGCGACCATAACGCTCTGCCAAAGTCGTAGCATCTTGATTCAATTGTTTAAATTGATCTTGTAACTGGGTGAGTTGATCAGTTAAGTTATCAACTTGTTCCTGTTTTTGCGTGATGATGCCATTTTTCTGCACAATTTGTGCGTGTTGTTCAATTTCAGCCAAATGTTTAGCTTCAGAGAGCGATGTATTCTCTCGTTCAAAATGATGTAAGCGTGTTTTTAACACGCCTATATGCGCCTGAAGACGCTGTAATTTTTCTAACATAACGAAGGTCGCACAGAGTTGCAATCAAAGGTAATATATATGCAGTATAGAGATTGGATAAACGAATGCAAGACGATATTTCAGGTTGGAACGATTGGAACACTCATTTTGATGGAATTGAAGAAATTTCAAGTCCGAGTGAGTTACACGGGTTACTTACAGGTATTGTTTGTGTGACTCAAGCGCCGACTGCAGAGCAATGGTCACAAATTTTAAATACCTTAAATGTTCTACCTTTGAGCGTTGAAGCCTTAGAAAGTTTAACCGATGAAGCGGACGATGTCGCGAATGCGCTCTCTGATGATGATCTCGATTATCTACCGATGCTGCCAGATGATAATCATGGACTTGCAGAACGAGTACAAGCGTTAGCAGATTGGTGCGCGGGTGTGGTACTTGGTTTTGGTTTGGCTTCTGGAAATATTCGTGCAGAAGAACAAGAGCTGATTGAACATTTACAAGATGTTGCAGCTGTTGAATTTGAAGATTCAGATAACGATGAAGAGGGCGAAGATAGCTACCAAGAACTGTATGAGTTTGTACGCTTAATTCCTGTGAGCTTATCAGTTGGACGTCAGAAAATCCTCGTTGCAGACAGTTCTTTATTGCAAAACTTTCATGCTAAAAGCCGGGATCAGAGCGAAGTTGGCGATGCACAAAATGTCGTAGAAATGTTTACTCCACATCGTCCGAGTTAATTCGGTTTTAAAATCTCCTTTACGGAACTTTAGTCGTTCCTCACCCTCTTTTTTAAAGAGGGACTTTCTAGCTGTAGGATAATATGAAACTCACTCAAGCCGATTTTAAACAACGCCGTGATCGTCTCGCTCAACAAATGGGATACAACAGTATTGCCATTATTGAGACGCGTGCAGAAATGTATCGTAATCGTGATGCGGATTATAAATATCGTGCTGACAGTAGTTTCTATTATCTGACTGGATTCGCCGAGCCAGAAGCAGTTGCGGTGATTGAAACTTTTGCCGAAGGTGAAGATTATCGTTATAGCTTGTTCTGCCGTGAACGTGATCGTGAAATGGAAATCTGGAATGGCTATAGAGCTGGCTTGGACGGCGCAGTCGAAATTTACGATGCAGATGAATCAGGTGCGATTGATGGCTTAGATGAACATATCATCGACAAACTATTGAATAAACAACGTCTTTATTATCGCATCGGGCAAAATTCTGAGTTTGATGCAAGAGTCAGCCAGTGGATGCAAGAGGCAGATGCGCAACAGCGTCGAGGCGGTGCAGCACCTGCTGAAATCATTCAGCTAGATCGTATCATCGATGAAATGCGTTTGAAAAAATCAGCAAAAGAAATTGAGTTGATACAGATTGCATCGAATATCAGTGCCGAAGCGCATACCCGTGGCATGCAAAATGTTAAACCGAATATGATGGAATATGCGTTAGAAGCAGAACTCAATTATGTGTTTGGAAAAAATGGCTGCGTACCATCTTATAACAGCATTGTCGGTGGCGGTGAAAATGCCTGTATTCTGCACTATGTTGAAAATAACAAGCCCTTAAAAGATGGTGATTTAGTGCTGATTGATGCCGCGTGTGAATATGAATTTTACGCATCAGACATCACGCGTACGTTTCCAGTCAATGGGAAATTCAGTCCTGAACAGAAAGCACTTTATAATATTGTTTTAGATGCTCAACTTGCGGCAATTGATGCAACGCGTATCGGTAATCATTATAAATATCCGCATGAAGTTGCCGTTAAAATTTTAACGCAAGGTCTGGTTGATCTTGGCTTGCTCAGTGGTAATGTTGATCAGTTGATTGAAAGTGAAGCATTCCGTCAATTCTTTATGCATGGTACAGGGCATTGGCTTGGTATGGACGTGCATGATGTTGGTGCGTACAAAATAGATCAGGAATGGCGTACTTATGAAGCAGGCATGGTCGTAACTGTTGAACCCGGTTTATATATTGCACCTGATGATGAAGCGGTAGATGCAAAATGGCGTGGTATCGGTATTCGTATTGAAGATGATATTGTCGTGACAGAAAATGGGCCATTGGTTCTGACTAAAAATGTAGTGAAAACCGTTGAAGAGATTGAAAACTGGATGGCAAATAATTTAGCCGTATAGCTGTAATTAATTTTATGATCTCCTTAATCTTGATGTTTCGCTATATTTTTTCTGAGGTAAGGCTAAAAATATGAAAATGGATTCACATGGAAGACCTTTTCTTACGCAATTCAGTGAAGACGGATTTATTGACTGTGTATTTAGTATAGTTGATTTAACTGAGACTAAAACAAGTTATCAATTTTATATGACCAGTTCATTTAATGGGGGGATTGTAGGATTAAATGCAGAAGTAGTTAAAGGCATTCAAGGAGGATTTGACGATGAAATGGATCTTATTCAAGAACATGTATACAGTGCAGGCGTGATTTTATCTAGATCAGGAGATGAGAGCGATAATTTATTAAATATTTTAAGCCAACTTTATCAGTTGCCAATCACACAAAAATATACGATGCGTCAATTGGAACCCTTTACTGCAATTGCGCTTCATCAAGGTTGTTTAAATATGCGTGAAGAACAAATAAAAATAAAAATCTTTGGTCGTGATGATGAAGAAAAATACGATTTAGATAAAGATTATTACGAATCTTTTTTTAATCTTGATCTAAAAAACGGCTTTGTATATTGGAATCAAAAAGA
Source organism: Acinetobacter sp. (assembly GCA_035426725.1). GTDB lineage: Bacteria > Pseudomonadota > Gammaproteobacteria > Pseudomonadales > Moraxellaceae > Acinetobacter. The sequence goes on along the minus strand of DAOMAH010000054.1, from coordinate 2,091 downwards.
TGAATCTTATAGAGAATCACTGATTAATGGATTATCCGAATAAAATTGTTAGACATAGTTAAGAGGATATTTTTTGAAGGGATATTTTTTAAATTATGAATGATTCTAACAATAACGCTGTTTAAGTATAGTTTAAACATACAGACCAAACAAAGTACAAATTCCCTTCCTGATTTGAGTTAGAGTAAGATAGTCCCGAAACGTCAAGTCATGAAAAAATGATAAGGAATAACAGTATGCAGCAAAACGTCATCATTGTCGGTGGAGGAATGGTTGGACTCAGCCTTGCTTTAATGTTGGCAAAATCTAATATCGCGGTAAAGTTATTAGAAGCTGTGAAATATCCGAATTACGATGACGAAAATGCTACCCCTTATCATTCCAGTTTTGATGCACGTAATACCGCACTGTCCCGCCGTAGCGTACAAATTTATCAAAAATTAGGCTTGTGGGAAGCCTTACAGCAACATGCCACGCCGATTCTGCAAGTACATATCACCGAACAAGGCAGCTTCGGAAAAGCGCGTCTCATCGCAGAACAAGAAAAAGTAGAAAGCTTTGGTCAGGTGATAGAAAATGCTTGGTTAGGTCGGGTATTACTGACACAAGTTCGTCAGCAGCCATTGATTGAATTGATTGATGGGGTGCAAGTTACAGCACTCACACAAGATTCAGACTATGTGCAAATCGAAGCAACCCGAAATGATGAATCTATTTCAGCGACAGCAAAATTGCTGATTGCGGCAGATGGTCGTGATTCATTCTGTCGACAAGCGATTGGTGTGGGTGTGGATGAACATGACTATGACCAAGTGGCAATTGTCACCACCGTACAAACCTCGAAACCACATCAACAAGTTGGTTTTGAACGTTTCAGTGCTTTAGGGCCGCTAGCGTTGTTACCTTTACCCGGTGAATATCGCCGTTCAGTGGTATTTCCTGTTCAAAAGGGCACAGAGGCACAATTCTTAGGTGAAGAAAATGATCAATATTTTCTCGATACCTTGCAGCAAACCTACGGTGACCGTGCGGGAAAATTTGAAAAAACAGGTAAACGGTTTTGCTATGCATTGTCACAAGTGCTCGCGCATAAACAAGCCGTTGGGCGTGTGGTACTGATGGGTAATGCCGCCCACACCATTCATCCTGTCGCAGGACAAGGCTTTAATTTATGTTTGCGTGATGCCGACGTGTTGGTGCGTTATTTAACTGAACAACTGTCGAAATCCGATGATATTGGCAATCCTGATAATTTACTGGCGTATGAACAATCACGTTTAAAAGATCAGCAACGAGTGATTAAGTTTTGTGATTCGGTGGTGCGTGGCTTTAGCAATCAAAATCCAGTGCTTAAATTATTACGCAATACTGGACTGGTTGCCTTTGATGTAATACCCGGTATTAAGCCTTTGGTTGCCAATTATGCGATGGGGCTTAAAGCATGAGTGAAATGCTAGATGTGGTGATCGTCGGTGGTGGCTTAGTTGGTGGTTTAACTGCTTTGCTATTAGCACAAGGCGGTGTGCAAGCTACAGTGCTCGATGCTGCACCTGTACTCGATCAAGAAAAAACATTGGCAGTGATGAATCCTCGTGTCTTAGCGCTCAGTCAAGCCACCATTCATTTACTCAAAACCGTCGAAGTTTGGGATCATCTATCCAGACAAATGCCTTATTCAGGTATGCAGGTCTGGAATAAAAATGGCTATGGCGAAATCAATTTTGGACATGCATCTGAACAGCAACCGCATCCCGATCAGGCTTTAGGTTCAATGGTCGAGCCGAGTGTTTTGAATGTGGCGATTCAACAAAAAATGTTGCAGGAACTGCAAGATTATCGCACCCACGTCAAAGTAATCCGCATTGAACAAATTCCACAAGGTTGGGCGATTCAACTGGCGGATGGAACAACACTCAAGACCAAGTTATTGATTGGTGCAGATGGCGCAAATTCCTTTGTGCGTGAGCAAGCCTATATTGATTTGGATGTGTTGGATTACAAGCAAGCTGCGATCAGTTGTGCGATTAAAACCATGCAACCAAATCAATATGTGGCACGACAGATTTTCTTGCCGACAGGCCCGTTGGCGTA
>DAOMAH010000053.1:2411-8920 GCA_035426725.1 Acinetobacter sp. | reverse complement strand
CAGGCGTATGTAAAGCCTTAAAGTATTATGGTATTACTGCACCAATCGATGTACATCTGATGGTATCACCTGTAGATCGTATGATTGGTGATTTCTTGGATGCTGGGGCGGACATCATTACCTTCCATCCAGAAGCAAGCGAACATATCGACCGTTCATTGCAACTGATTAAGTCAGGCGGTGCAAAAGCAGGTTTAGTATTTAACCCTGCAACGCCGTTACATTATTTAGATTATGTTTTAGATAAAGTCGATCAAATTCTATTAATGAGTGTGAACCCTGGTTTTGGTGGGCAAAAATTTATTCCAATGACATTAGAAAAGTTGCGTCAGGTTCGTAAAATTATTGATGCTTCAGGTCGTGATATTCGCTTAGAAGTAGACGGTGGCGTTGGCCCAGCCAATATTCGGGAGATTGCTGCCGCAGGTGCAGATATGTTTGTTGCGGGTTCCGCGATTTTTGGTCAGCCTGATTATAAAACGGTGATTGATCAAATGCGTGCAGAATTGGCTTTAGTGAATAGCATTGATCTTTAATTAAATTCTGATCAGTTTAGAAAAGCACTCAAGAGATTCTTGGGTGTTTTTTTCAGCATGATTTTATGCATCTAAGCGGAATAAATCATTTTTCTCGTCATTCTTTAAGCAAATGATGAATCGTTTTCATGAAGTTTTGCACTTTGACAAAGCGTTGCTTTTTTATTCCTCTTTACTCACAACATATGAGGAATATATTCCGTAAGGTCTTGCACTCAGACAAAGCGTTGCTTTGCTAATCTTCGTCATTCGAGCATATGAGGAATATATTCCGCAAGGTCTTGCACTCGGACAAAGCGTTGCTTTGTTTTTCCTCGCCATTCGAGCATATGAGGAATATATTCCGCAAGGTCTTGCGCAGCTAAAAAGCTTCGCTTTGTTTTTCCTCTTTACTCACAGCATAGCTGTTCGCCTTGCGCAGCTAAAAAGCTCCGCTTTTCTTAACGCTGCTCATGTGGATAACTTTGTTAATAACCCCGTGGATAACCGTGTTGATAAGCGAGAGGATAAGTTGTTGTTAAAATAATAAGCGTAATTTCAGACAGTTATTCGAATCCAAAATACAATTTAAAATGTTCTTTTTTTGTGCGCTAAGTGATTTATTTTGCATCATTTTTGTTCAATTATACTTTTGGTGAGCTTGGTTCACTTGAGCAAAGGATTATATTTTAGCCTGTGCAGAACTTTGCAAATAGATGTGACAAATGATTGTGTATAAGTTAAATAAAATTTATGCTGAAACCAATAAATTGATCTATGCGATTGGAACGCTTCGTGCAACTTCACCCTAAAAACTCACAACTGTGGTTTGTATGCCTGATGGTTTTTATCATCGGGCTAAGTGGTGTCGCAAGTACGACTGTTCAAGCCAATCAATCGGCGGGAAAGCAACATTATCCATCTACCACCATGCCTTGCCATGATGCAGAGATGATGGATCAAACGCATCAAACGCATCAAATGCACATGTCACATTCAGATCATGAAAAGCATATGAAATGCGATGATCAAAAGATGCAGAATGATCTACATTGTCAGGATTGTAATAGCCCGTCACATTGTCAAACGGCAAATATTGGCATAGCGCAACCGTTGTCGATCTCATTCACGTCTGAATCGTCCGATCAAAGTTTACATCAATTGCCTGCTTATCAAGCGCGAAACTTGGCTGGTTATTGGCAAGAGATTTTACGCCCCCCTAAAACCTAATCTATTAATTCCGTTGAAATTCCCCTCTTTCTTAAAGAGGGGTTAGGGGAGATTTAATAGATCAGGAAAATACAATGTATTCAAAAATATATAAAGGTATTGTCGCCAGTCTTTGCGTGCTATTTGCATCAGAGAGTTGGGCGGCAATCAAAGAGTATCATCTCAATATTAATCAAGAGATGGTGAATATCACAGGTAAATCAGTCCCACGCATCACCGTAAATGGCAAATTCATAGCCCCACTTTTGGAGTTTGAAGAAGGGGATGAAGCGGTCATTCATGTGCACAATCAGCTTAAAAATCAAGATACTTCTTTACATTGGCATGGACTTTTGCTTCCAGGGTTAATGGATGGCGTTCCTGGTTTTAATGGTTTTCAAGGCATCAAGCCAAAGGGTGATTTTGAATACCGTTTCAAAGTGCGCCAGAACGGCACTTATTGGTATCACGCACATAGTAAAGGGCAAGAACAAGATGGTTTATATGGTGCATTGGTGATATATCCCAAAGGCAAACAACCACTTGCAAGCTATGAAAAAACACAGCGTGATTATGTAGTGATGCTGTCTGATTTTCATGAAACGGCGAGCAATCAAATTTTGGCTAATCTAAAGAAATCGGCTGAGTATTATCAAAATCAACGTGAAACTGTGAGTGATGTTTGGCAGCAAATAAAACAACAAGGGCTCAATGCCACTTGGCAAGATCGCTCGATGTGGAATCAGATGCGGATGCTGAAAACCGATTTATCTGATGTTACAGGTTATACCTTTCTTGTGAATGGCAAAACGCCACAGCAAAATTGGACAGGGAGTTTTAGCACAGGCGAAAAAATCCGCTTACGTTTTATCAATGCTTCGGCGATGTCTTTTTTCGATGTACGCATTCCACATTTAAAAATGACCGTGGTCAGTGCAGATGGTCAGGCGTTACAACCTGTTGCGGTGGATGAATTTAGAATTGGTGCAGCGGAAACCTATGATGTCATTGTTGAACCTCAACAAGCGCATTATCAAATTGAGGCAGAATCAATAGATCGTTCTGGATTTGCTATTGCATCATTACAAAATGAAATGCAGACAAAGCCAACTGCGGTGCAAATTCCGAAAGCGCGTCCACGTACTTTATTGAGTATGCAAGATATGGCGATGGATCATAGTGCGCATCCATCACATAATCAGATGAATATGTCAGCACCCACCATGTCAGATCATCAGCATCAAATCGTTGCAGTTTCCGAAAAAAAGACACCTTATACAGTACAAGGTTGGGCGAATGCTGCTACGCCTGAAGGCCATAAAGCCTTGCAATATACCGATCTAAAATCTTTAACACCGCAAGCGGATACGCGCCCAGCTGAAAAGGAAATCGTCATACATTTGGGCGGAAATATGGAGCGTTATATCTGGACAATCAATGGTAAAAAGTTTAACGAAGCTGAACCGTTGCAAGTGAAATATGGCGAGCGTATCCGGCTGAAATTTATTAACGACAGCATGATGGCGCACCCGATGCATTTGCATGGCATGTTTATGCAGCTTGAAAATGGTCAAGACGCTGCCAGTCTACCGAATAAACACACCATCGTTGTGCCGCCAAATCAAACGGTGACGGCGTTGCTGACTGCCGATGAATTAGGTGAATGGGCGATTCATTGTCATTTGTTGTACCACATGTCCGCAGGCATGATGAACAAGTTGATTGTTGCTAATGTGGATGATGCAAAAACAGAAAAACAAACTCCTGCTGATTCTGCTCAAGGGGCGCATGATGCTCATCACTAAACGATTTCTTAAAAAAACTCGATTTTTACTGGCTGGATTCTTCGCAGTGAGTTCTTTAGCGCGTGCGCATGAAGGACATGAACAGATGATGCAAATGGATACATCTCACATGAACCATGCACAACATCAAGCTAAGACTGAAACATCGAAAAGTCTGCCACAAGGAAATCAGTCAGCACATGATCATCGTCATGAACATGGTGGGCAGATTTATCAAGCGACAACTTTAGAAAATGCATGGACTTTGGATGAACGTGGTCAGGGTCTTGCGAGTACGGAATTGAACACATGGGTTGGAACGGATGAAAACAAAGTTTTTATCAAAGCGCATGTAGAAAAAGCCGAATCTGAAAAAAATCAAACAGCTGCAATGGTGTTATATAGCCGTAATATTACTGATTTTTGGGACTTGCAAACAGGTGTAGCGTATCAATTTCAACCTGAGCAATCGTTAGATCAAAATCAATGGGATGCTGTATTTGGCATACATGGTTTGGCGCCGTATTTTTTTGAAACAGAAGCTTATATCTATGCAGGTTCAGAGCAACGTTGGCAATTCAGTTTGGAAAGTAGTCGTGATTTATTATTGACGCAAAAATGGATTGCCCAAGCCTACCTAAAGACAGATATCGTGCTGAGTGATCATTCGAAATATGCACGTCATTCAGGTTTGGCTAAACTTCAAACAGGCGTGCAATTGCGTTATGAAATCAATAAAAAAGTCATGCCTTTTATTGATGTCGCTTACCTTTATGATAAAGGGAAAATGCGAACAGCGTGGCAATCTGCCTCCAACAGTGAAAATGGTGGAATTTATGGCATCGGTTTAATGCTAAAGTTCTGATATTTTATCTAAAATTTCATATTTAAAAGATACGGTTAGATTATACTAATCGTATCTTTTTTGAGTCATTTATGGTGCATCAATGGCTTTAGAACAACAATCTGCAAAAATAAGCAAAACCAATTTAAAAGAAAATGTGAGTGGAAAAACCTCTACCTCATTCCCCACGCAACTTGAATTCATTTCAGACCAATGCAGCATGAAAGTGAGTTATTTCTATATTCCACACATGTGTAACCTCGCAGAAATAATACGAGTGCGAAAAGCATTATTGCCCTTTGCTGAACAATTGATAGAACATATTATTGATTCTGAAACTCGGCATTTAACGCTTTATCATCAAGGTTCATTAGAGAAAATTACAGCAGCCTTGAATCATCTAAATTTAGCGGCTGAGTTACAACAGACTTTGCAGCATTACGAACCTTTGGAAATGACGATTAGCACACCAGATGACTCCTCATCCTTAAAGAAAAATCATGAAACATGTGAGACCGTCTTTAATTCTATTTGGCAATTTTTAGCTTCGATGTTGCTGAAGATCAAACAATGGATGAAGACCTTGCAGAATAAACAGGATTAATAATATGCCAAGATGGATGTATGGCGTAGTCGGTTTCGCATTACTGTGGGTGATTTGGACAAAAGTTATAAAACCGACGCCCGATGTTAGTCAAATCACCACACAGCAGGGTGTTCAAGTGGTCGCTCTGGAAAGTTATGAGGGTTCATTTCGTGTTCTTTCAAGAGAAGATTATAACTTAGGGCGTGAGGCTGAATACTCTCCAATGGATATTGCCGTCGGTTGGGGCGAAATGGCAAACCCGCAGGTATATAAACAGATTGATATTTCTCAAGGCAACCGTTGGTATTATTGGCGTGTGGATCATGCACCACCCATTCCATTTAATGCAATTTCTGTTCAAAGCGCCAACATGCATTTAGTGCCTGCCAATGCGAGCGTTGCGGCGCAAATGAAGAAAATTAAAAAGGATGATTTGGTTTATTTAAAAGGCGCATTAATTGAAATTCAAGCGCAAGATGGCTGGCGCTGGAAAAGCTCCTTATCTCGAGAAGATACAGGCAATGGTGCATGTGAGTTGATGCGCGTAGACAGTATTGTTTGGCAATAAATCAAATTTCTAATCAATGTGCTCAAGCGATACAGAAGCGTGCACATTACTGCTCAATTTTACAGTAAAATTCTTGAATGAAAGGGGACGACCTCTTTTCCAAAAAATCATGTTGGGACGACCTGACCATTGTTAGAAAGAGAGTGTAAAAATGGCTTGGGCAATTTTAATTTTGGCAGGTATTTTTGAAGTGATTTGGGCATATTCGATGAAATTGTCCGATGGATTCACCAAACTCACGCCAAGTGTCGTGACCATTATTTTTATGATTTTAAGTGTGGTCTTGCTGTCCATTTCGATGAAGACTTTGCCGCTTGGAACTGCTTATACGATTTGGACGGGGATTGGTGCAATTGGATCATTTGTTATTGGAATCATCATTTTAAATGAACCAATGACTGCTATGCGGATGATCGCAGCGGTATTGATCGTGTCTGGTTTGGTATTGATGAAACTTTCATCAAATTAATAGATTAGGGAGATTTTGATGCAACTGGTTTATATGTACATGGACTCTCCTGTGGGTGCATTAAAACTGGTTGCACATGATCATGCCTTAGTCGCGGTGATGTGGGACAATGAAGATCATAAACGGGTGCGATTGGCGGAATTGGTTGAAAACCAGCAACATCCGATGCTGCATCAAGTAAAACAACAATTACAAGAATATTTTGCAGGTCAACGTCAGCAATTTGATTTACCCTTAGATTTTCAAGGCACAGCATTTCAGCAGCAAGTTTGGCAGGCTTTATTGCAGATTCCGTATGGGGAAACTCGTAGTTATAAGCAGATTGCCTTTCAGCTGGGTAATGAAAAAGCTGTGCGTGCAGTTGGCGCTGCCAATGGTAAAAATCCGATTTCGATTATTGCGCCGTGTCATCGGGTGATTGGTTCGGGTGGTGCTTTGGTTGGTTTTGCGGGTGGTTTGGATAAAAAGCAGATTTTGTTGAGTTTAGAACAGGGTCAAATTCAATAATCTCTCGTATTGTGATCTCGATTTTTC
>DAOMAH010000053.1:0-2311 GCA_035426725.1 Acinetobacter sp. | reverse complement strand
TGAATGGAAGTTTAAAAATGGCTGTTGGTGACGTAAGTATGCCGCTGATGCATGTGGTGCAGGGCGTAAAAATTGGCTCAACTGAGGCGTATGTACGTTATCCAAATCGACGTGATCTGGTCATTTTTGAATTTGCACAAGGCTCAAATGTCGCTGGGGTATTTACTCAAAGTGCATTTGCGGCTGCACCTGTTCAACTGTGCAAGAAACACTTGGCTGAAAGTATTGATCAAAATCAGCCCCGCTACCTGATTATTAATACAGGCAATGCCAATGCTGCAACAGGCAAGATCGGCTATCAAAATGCCGAAGCGACGTGTGCCAAACTCGCAGAATTAACAGGTGTTCAAGCCAATCAAATTTTGCCATTTTCAACAGGGGTGATTGGTGAACAATTGCCAATTGAACGTTTAGTACAAAGCATTCAACCTGCAATAAATGATCTCCATACAGATCATTGGGGCGATGCTGCATCGGGCATTATGACTACAGATACCACACCGAAAGGCGCATCTGAACAGTTTGAGTTGGATGGCGTGACCTATACCATGACTGGGATCAGTAAAGGCGCAGGCATGATTCGTCCAAATATGGCGACCATGTTGAGTTTTGTGGCGACTGATGCCCCAATTAGTCGTGAACTGGTACAACGCTTATTACAAAGTACAGTCGAGCATTCATTTAACCGTATAACCATTGATGGTGATACCTCGACCAACGATTCTTGTATTTTTGTGGCGACAGGTTTGGCGGGTGGTGCTGAAATCCAGAGCCAAGATGACGCTCGTTATCAACAGGTACTTGATGTGCTGGCTCGTATCATGAATCGCTTAGCGCAATTGATTGTGCGAGATGGTGAGGGTGCAACCAAGTTTATCACCGTTCAAGTGGATGGCGGCGCGAATACCCAAGAATGTTGTGATGTTGCCTATAGCGTCGCGGAGTCCCCGCTGATTAAAACCGCATTATTCGCTTCCGATCCAAACTGGGGGCGTATTGTGATGGCGATTGGTAAGGCAGGCGTAGCGAATTTAGACAGTAGCCAAGTTCAAGTATGGTTGGGTGATGTACAAATTTGCTTAGATGGTGGTGCGAACCCTGACTATACCGAAGCAGCAGGCGCGGCAGTGATGGCTGAAAAGGAAATTACCATTCGCATTGATCTGGGTCGTGGTACGGCAAAAGACACCGTCTATACCTGTGACTTTTCTTACGATTATGTCAAAATAAATGCCGATTATCGTTCATAATTTTGCGCTATACTAAAGCCTCCATCGCGAGGCTTTTTTTAAAGCTGTATGATGGATGAGGTCAAAATCTCCACGAACCCACGTTATCAGTTTGCCATTGTGCAAGCACGCAGGATAGAGAAGACGTTTTATGAATGATACGAATTTAATTGCGAACGAAGCCAAAAATATTGTGCAAGCGCATTTAGATCGTTTGGGTGAACCCAAAGACAATAGTCTTAGCCCAGAAGTGAAACAACAGAAGTTTGCCGAAATTGCCGCAGAACTGAAAAAACGTGATGCCGTATTGGTGGCGCATTACTACTGCGATCCTGAAGTGCAAGAACTGGCTGAGCTAACGGGTGGCTGCGTATCTGACTCATTGGAAATGGCACGTTTTGGGCGTGATCATCCAGCGAAAACATTGGTGGTGGCTGGAGTGAAATTTATGGGGGAGACCTCTAAAATTTTATCACCTGAAAAAACCGTATTAATGCCGACTTTAGAGGCAACTTGCTCGCTTGACTTGGGTTGCCCAGTTGAGGAGTTCTCTGCATTTTGTGATCAACATCCTGACTATACCGTGGTGGTCTATGCCAATACTTCCGCCGCTGTTAAGGCACGTGCCGATTGGGTGGTGACCTCAAGTTGTGCGGTTGAAATCATTGAGCATTTGGATAGCTTGGGTGAAAAAATTATTTGGGCACCCGATCAACATTTAGGTCGTTATATTCAAAAGAAAACAGGCGCAGATATGCTGCTGTGGGATGGTTCATGTATCGTACATGAGGAATTCCGTGCACGCGGCATTGCCCAAATGAAAGCCTTATATCCCGATGCGGCAGTTTTGGTGCATCCTGAATCACCTGAATCGGTGGTGGCGATTGCCGATGCGGTTGGTAGCACCTCACAACTGATTAAAGCGGCTCAAACCTTGCCACACAAAACCATGATCGTGGCAACAGATCGCGGCATTTTCTATAAAATGCAGCAAGCCGCACCTGATAAAGAATTGATTGCAGCACCAACAGCAGGGGAAGGCGCGACTTGTCGTTCTTGCGCGCATTGTCCGTGGATGGCAA
>DAOMAH010000052.1:0-9070 GCA_035426725.1 Acinetobacter sp. | reverse complement strand
GCTCTATTTTTTGGTAAGAAATCATAATTTCCGCTGTCACAGCGACAATACCGTCAACACTCGCGGTACAATGGTACTTATAAATACCACGTTTTTGCATTACAAGTTCAGATTTTAAGATAAGCTGATCTCCAGCAACCACTTGTTTCTTAAATCTTATTTTTTCTGCACCTGCAAATAAAAAGATTGAGCCATCTTTGGGCGTTTCATTGACTAAAATAAAACTAAAAATACCCGAAACTTGTGCCAGTGCCTCAATAATCAACACGCCTGGCATAATTGGGTAGGTCGGAAAATGACCTTGTAAAAACTCTTCATTAATTGAAACGTTCTTATAGCCGACAATACCTTTTTCGGTCACTTCGGTTACACGGTCAACCAATAAAAATGGATAACGATGCGGCAAATATTCACGAATAGTGAGAATATTCATCGGCAAGGGAGGAATAATAAATTCTGGTGCAGGAGAGATTGACTTGGTCATAAGTTAAACTATTTACGCAATTTCAAGGTGGATTCGATAGACTCAATCTGAGCCTGTATATGATCAAGCTTTTTAGTAAGCTGGGTCAATGGCACATCTGCCAATTGTCTCAACCTTACAACCGTTCTTTTCCATTGACTATTTTCAAACAAACCAATTCCAGAAGAATAAGTTCCAGCCTCAGAAATACTTTTGGTTACCATCGACATGGCAGTCAAAGTGACATTATCTGCAATGGTTAAGTGACCCGTCACACCAGTTGCGCCACCCAAAATACAGTTTTTACCAATTCGCGAGCTACCTGCAATGCCACATTTCGCCGCTATTGCGGTGTTTTGACCAATATGCACGTTATGTGCAACTTGTACTAAATTATCAATAATCACACCATCTTCTAAAATGGTGTCATCCAAAGCCCCACGATCGATACTACAATTAGAACCAATACGTACATCATTACCAATCTGTACTGAACCTAATTGTGCAATACGATGCCAGCGACCCTGATAAGGTGCGAATCCAAAACCTTCAGTGCCTATCGCGGTATTGGCGTGAATACGCACGCGATCTTTAAGTTGAGCCGCCCCTGTAATGGTCACATGCGCATCAATAAAGCAATCTTTTCCAATCTGTACGTCATCGTCAATGAATACATGCGATTGAATAACAGTGTTCTGACCAACGACGCAATTCTCACCGATTACAACATAATGTCCAATATATACGTTATCCGAAATTTGCGCTGAAGCATGAATTTTTGCTGTACTTTCAATGCTTCTATGTGTAATTTTGGATTCAAATAGGTGCGTGAGTATGGCAAATGCCAAATAAGGATTATCCACAACAACAAAATTTTTCTTATTTTTTAATTGTTGTTTCAATGCTTCAGTCACAATATAAACACCGGCACGACTCTGCTCGGCTTGTTCTAAATACTTGTCACCATTTACAAAGCAGATGTGCTGACTCTCCGCCTGTTGTAAACTGGCGAGATTCGAGACTTGGACTTTTTTGTCGCCAAAATACTCACCTTTTACAAGGCGAGCAATTTCTTCTAAACAATATGTGCTTCTATTCATTGATTATTTAATAGCATTAACCTTTTGAATCAGTTTATCAGTTAAATCTAATTGTGCGTCAGAAGCAACAACAGTATTTTTATTCAGAATAAGGTCGACATTGCTTTCTTTGCGCAATTGCTCAGAAGCTTGTTTTAGACGAGTTTCAAAAACCGTATTTGATGATTGCAAGCTAGTCTGAACTTTACTTTGTAAGCCTTGCTGAGTTGTATTGAACTCGTTGACTTTGGCTTGGTACTGCGCCGATAGTGTTTTTACTTCAGCTTGGTTGGCAGTCTGTGCTTTTTGCTGCAACATTTCAATTTCTTTACCAAGCTGCTCAAGTCTAGTTGAAGTTGGTTTAATTGACTGAGTTAAGCTTGCATTTTGTTGCTTTAAATATGTACTGTTTTCGACTACTTTAGCCAAATCTACGACTGCTAAACCCGCAGCATTTGTAGCAAAAGCGGAAACCGTTAAACCTAAACCTAACATCAATGTTGTAAGCGTTTTCATTATTACATCCTTATCTATGTTGCAGAACTAAATTAACCTAGGTCGCCCTTAAAAGGTACGACCAATTTCAAATTGAACAGACTTGGTAATATCGCCTTTCTTATCATTCAATGGATAAGCGTAGCTCAGTGACAATGGTCCAATCATGGTAATCCATGTAAAGCCAGCGCCTACACTATAACGCATGTTGTTCATATCAAACTTGTAGTTATCTTTACAATACTGTTTGATATCTACAGCAGTACCATCTACTAAAATATCGCCATTTGGTACACTACATTGTGTATCAAATACTTGCGCACCTTCTGCAAATAATACTGGTCGAACTTGACGTGTCCAATCACCTTTGAATGGTAAAGGTAAAGCCAACTCCGTACCGAATTGAACTAAAGCATTACCACCAACTTCTTCTGGATCTTTATCTTCATTATCAGTTGCTTGGAAAATCACACTTGGGTATTTAGGCCCTAAAGAACTGTTGTCATAGCCACGTACTGACCCATAACCACCAGCATAGAAGTTCTTGTAGAAGGGTAAATCATTACCAAAGCCTAACTTACCATAACCACGTAAAGTGAATCCGCCCCATAACGGCATAAAGGCTTGCGTATCAAAAGTCAGTTTTTGATAATCAATATCGCTACCCGGTATACCAACCTCTAGACCAACACGATGCGACATACCAGAGGTCGGGAAAACAGGACGGTTTAAGGTGTTGTATGACCAGCCTAAGTTAAGGCTATAGGTTAAGAAATCACTTTCAAAGGCATTTTCATAGGTTCTTTCCTTACCTGCTTTACACTTTCCAGTATATTTGTCATCGATGATTTCTAAATCTTCTTCAGGACAATATGTACCTGTTCCTGTTGCTTTCCCACCATTCGCAAGTAAATAGTCCCGAATATAAGTTGAAACATTTGGTCCTGTTCTTACCTTAGTTTGGTCAACACCAAGAGAAGCACTAATACTTTGATTTTCATCAATTGGATAACCAAAACTTAAACTACCACCCACACTATCTGTTACATAGTTATTGACGTTATAGTCTTCGTTCAGCTTAGTTTTACGATAATAAACGTTATAACCACGACTCACACCATCAATGGTGAAATATGGGTCAGTCACGCTTAAGTTATAATAATCTTGTGTTTCTGAACGAGATAAATCGACAGAAACTCGATTTCCTGTTCCCATAAAGTTAGTTTGACTTAAACCCGCTTGGAATGTCACACCACCATTTTGCGAATATCCGACTGCCAATGTCGTCGTGCCCGAATGTTGTTCTTCAACTTCAACATTCAAATCAACTTGGTCAGGAGAGTTTGGAATTCGAGCTGGTTTAACATCTACTGTTTTAAAGAAACCTGTACGTTCTAAACGTATTTTAGACAGATCGATTTTTTCATTACTTGCCAATGCACCTTCCATTTGGCGCATTTCACGACGTAACACTTCATCGGCAGTTTTATTGTTGCCTTTGAAATTGATACGACGTATTTTGACTTGTTGACCCGGATTAACATAGTAGTTGAGATTTACAAACCCAGTTTCATTGTTAATTTCAGGCACAACATTTACTTCCGCATAGTAATAACCCGCATTACCATATTTGCGTATGAGCAATTGCTTCACCGCATTCACTTTTTCTTGTGAATAGATATCACCATCTTTATAAAGACGAAGCGCATTTAATTCTTCAGGTTTGTATAAAGCATCACCCAAAAATTTAGTTTCACCGAATTTAAACTGGCGGCCTTCATCAACAGAAACTTCAATGAAGATATTCTTTTTATCTTCGCTAATATTCAGTTGAGAATTGATAATATTGAAATTAATGTAGCCTTTATTGAGATATAAGGCACGCAAAGCCTCTAAACTGGCTGCCATTTTTTCGCGAGCATAACGGTCATTACGGGTAACGATAGACGCCCAACCACTTTCTTTAACTGCAAAAGCTTGCTTAATATCGCTTTCACTAAAAACAGTATTGCCAATGATATTGATATCAAAAACTTTAGCCGCCGTTCCTTCATCAAAATTGAGTTTCAACTCAATACGGTTATTTGGACGTGCAACTGTTTCAACAGTTACATTAGCATCGTAACGACCTTGTTGGGTATATTGTTGTTCTAATTCAGTTTCGATAATTTGCAAAGCAGATTTCTTAAAGACTTCGCCTTCAGCGATGCCCATTTTCTTAAGACCTTGCTCCAATCCTTCTTTTGGAATGAGCTTATTGCCCTTAAATTCCAACTTAGAAATAATTGGACGTTCGACAACTTTAAAGACTAAAACATCATTTTCTTTATAGCTTTTAATATCATCGAATAAGCCTGATGCATATAAGCTACGAATGGCTTCTGCAATCATCGGATCATTCAGGCGATCACCACTATTCATAGGTAACATCGCAGAAACGGTTGCTGGTGTTAAACGTACCAAACCATCAATTCGTATATCTCGTGCAATGAACTCATCGGCTGCGTAAGCTTGTTGTACCATCGCCATCGCGCTGACAAGTGCCAAAGGCATTAATAAATGTGTGTGACGCATGCCCATATGTTTTCCAGTAAGTTAATTATAGATGCGTTTATAAACGCATGAAGTCGTTAAATAAAGCCAAAAGCATCATGCTACCGAGCAGTACCATACCAACTTTTAGACCCAAAATCTGTATTTGTTCCGAAACAGGTTTACCGCGAATTAATTCCACAAAGTAATAGACTAAATGCCCGCCATCTAACATCGGAATCGGCAATAAATTTAAAATCCCTAAGCTCACACTCATTAATGCCATAAATGAAATAAAGGTTTGCCACCCCATTTCTGCACTTTGACCTGCCACTTTGGCAATCGTAATTGGGCCTGAAAGATTATCCAAGCCAATTAAGCCACGAACCATCTTGATGATCGAGTTAAAAATCATGCCTGAAAGTTGAACTGTTTTATCTACTGCAACACCTAAAGCTTCTAAGGGTGAGTAATGAATGGTTTGTTTGTATTCGCTTTGAATAGTGATTTTTCCCATATCACTTTTTACGCCCAATACACCCGTCATATTGCCCATATTGTCACGTTGACCTTGCGGCATGACTTGTAAATGTACAAGCTGACCCTGACGCATCACATCTATATTTAACAGTTTTTCAGGTGATTTTTGTACGACTTCAACTACATCGAACCAATCTTTCATTGCAGTTTTATCAATTGCTACAATGCGATCACCAGCTTTCATGCCTTGACGAATGGCTGCACCCTCTGCACTGAGTTCTTTTACCACTGCAGGAACAACAGGACGATAAGGTAGAAAACCTAATACTTCTAATGGAAATTGGCTTTGATCTTTAATAAAATTTTGAATATTTAAATTAACTTGTTTTTCAGTACCCGCACGATCCACCACAATTGAAACATGTCCAGTTTCTCCTACGCGACTAACTAAAGCATAATTGAGCTTTTCCCATGTCGGAGTAGTTTTACCATCCACCATTACAATTTTATCGCCCACTTTTAAATCAACTTGGGCAGCAGGCGTATTTGGTAAAATTTTACCAATGCGTGTATTTAATTGTTCTTGAGCAGGTAAAAATAGTATCCAAAAAAGAAAAACAGCAAAAAGTAGATTAATCACTGGACCCGCAGCGACAATCGCGATGCGTTTCCACGGAGATTGTCGATTAAATGCATAAGGCAAATCTTTTTCAGCGACATTGCCCTCACGTTCATCAAGCATTTTGACATAACCACCAAGTGGCAATGCAGACAGTTGATATTGAATACCTGATTTTTTCGATTGCCATTTTAATAGCGTTGGACCAAAACCAATTGAATACACCAAGACTTTAACGCCTAATTTACGTGCCACCCAATAATGACCAAACTCATGAATTGCAATCAATGGGCCGAGTAATAAAATCGCTGCAGCAATCATAAATAGTGCATTCATACGATTTAAACTCCTCTACTGGCAATTCGTTGCGCTGCAACCTGTCTAGCGATCATATCAGTCTGTAGAATGATGTCTATGTTTTCTGCTTTGGCATTGTGTACATTTTGCAATGTATGTTCGACCACTTGCGTGATATCTGTAAATCGAATTTTGTGCTGTAAGAATGCTTCAACCGCGATTTCATTTGCAGCATTTAAAATAGTTGGTGCTAAGCCCCCAGCTTTCATCGCTTGACGAGCTAAATTTAAAGCTGGAAATTTAATATTATCGGGCGATTGAAAATTTAATTGAGTCACTTCAAATAGGTCTAATGCAGGCACATCTGTTACCAAACGTTCTGGCCATGCCAACGCATGTGCAATTGGTGTACACATATCTGGGTTACCCATTTGTGCCAAAGTTGATCCATCCACATATTGCACTAAAGAATGGATGATACTTTGTGGATGCACCACGACTGTAACAAAATGTTCGGAAATTGAAAACAAATGACAGGCTTCAATTAACTCGAGACCTTTGTTCATTAAAGTTGCTGAATCAACTGAGATTTTTTGTCCCATCGACCAATTTGGATGCTTACATGCCTGTTGTGGTGTCACATCATGTAGTTGCTCAATCGAATGATTCAAAAACGGACCACCTGAAGCGGTAAGTAAAATACGGGAAACACCTAATTTAGGCTGTCCAGTCCGTTCTGTTTGTAAATAATTTGTGGGTAAAGATTGGAAGATTGCATTGTGTTCTGAATCGACAGGCAACAATAACGCATTATGTTCACGCGCAGCTTGCATCATAATATCGCCAGACATCACTAAGGCTTCTTTGTTGGCTAACAATACACGTTTGCCTGCCTTGACTGCGGCTAGCGTAGGCAACAGACCTGCCGCACCAACAATTGCTGCCATGACAATATCGACTTCAACGTGTTCAGCAATAGCAATTAAACCTGCTTCATCGGTCAGAATTTCGATATTATTTAAATTTTCTTGTTGAAATCGTTGTTGTAATTCTAGTGCTTTATCTTTTGGAACCACCACAAATTTTGGGTGATGGTTCTTACAAATTTCTAAAAGCTCATCCATACGATTAAAGGCGGAAACTGCAAAAACCGTATATTGCTCAGGATGTTGTTGCAACACCCTTAAAGTGCTTTTTCCAATTGAACCTGTAGCACCCAATATACAAACCGATTGTGTCATTTATAGATCTACACCAATAAGTTTGAGTACATATATGCCTGCTGCAAATACTGGAGCCGCTGCCAATAAAGAATCAATTCGATCGAGAACTCCACCATGTCCTGGCAAAACACGACCTGAATCTTTAATGCCCGCGCGACGCTTCACCATTGACTCGAATAAATCACCCAAGACCGATGCAAACACCGTAATAAGTGAAAGAATTAAGAATAAGATAAGTTGTAGAGCGGTTAAATTTAAATAAAAATACTGTACAACGAACATAATAATAATGGTCGTTGCAATACCACCGTACAAACCTTCAACTGATTTATTTGGGCTTACATTTGGTGCAAGTTTATTTTTACCAAATTTGCGTCCAACAAAATAAGCACCGCTATCTGCTCCCCACACCAGTAAGAACAGATACATCAACCACCATGGTGAACTATGCCATGTCGCATATAATGCCGTTACAGCAGCTGAAATTAAAATAAAACCAATAAGATTTAGTGAACCGTTGTACCAACTATCAGATTCTGGGAAGTTTTTAACCCAATAAATACTTCCCAACCAAGTCAGAATTGAAGCCGCCCAAAGCAGCAAGGCAACATCGTTATAAAATAATGCCAGCGTGGAAACCAATGCGACACTGCCACCATAAGCCCAAGCTTTTGGTTTTGAGACAATTGCTTCATTACGGGGCATTAATTTAAACCACTCGTAACCTGCAACTCCAGCAGCTAAAATCATCAGCATAAACATTGGATAATGTGATTGCGTTGCAAACATGCAACTTAAAACAACAGCAACTAATACCAATGCGGTTACGATCCGCTCTAACATTATTAATTCTCTATTTTCGCGTGTTGAATTTGTTCTGAGGTTTTACCAAAGCGTCTTTCTCGCCCTGAAAAAACACGAAATGCGTGTTCTAACTCTTGCACGTTAAATTCTGGCCAAAGCGTATCGGTAAAATATAATTCGGCATAAGCTGTTTGCCAAAGTAAGAAATTGGACAAACGATAATCTCCACCAGTACGAATCAATAAATCGACCGCTGGCAGGTCATTTAGACTGACATATTTATCAAATAAATCAACATTTATCTGATCAGTTTGTAGCTTGCCATCCACGACATCTTGTGCGATACATTTTGCCGCATGTGCCATATCCCACATGCCCCCATAGCTAATTGCAATGGTCAAGGTCATGGAATTATTCGCAATGGTTTGTTGCTCTGCATATTGCATCAATTCACGCAATTCTGTAGATACACGTGAACGATCACCAATAAATCGAAGCGCAATGTTAAATTGAGCCATACGTGGAAGTTGTTCATGAATTGTTTCTTCTAACAATCTCATCAACAAATCGACTTCAAACTGTGGTCGATTCCAGTTCTCACTTGAAAATGCAAATACAGTGAGCGCACTGACCCCAACATCTTTGCAATGCTCTACAATGGGATCTAGCGTGTTTTTGCCTTCACGATGCCCATCACCCTTTTGCATTTGATTTTTTTGAGCAAAACGATTGTTGCCATCCATAATAATGGCAACATGTTGAGGAACCAGTTGTTCTTCTTGTGAGGTCATCAAGATCAGACCTTCATCAATTCTGCTTCTTTTGCTGCAAGGCGTTTTTCAACTTCTGCAACATATTTATCTGTGATTTTTTGAATGTCATCGCTTGCACGACGGTCATCATCTTCAGAAATTTCTTTTTCTTTCAATAATGCTTTGATATCGCCTAAAACATCACGACGAATGTTACGGATCGCAACTTTGGCATTTTCAGCTTCAGTACGTGCAACTTTCTGCATATCACGACGTGTTTCTTCAGTCAGCGCAGCCATTGGTACGCGAATCGCATCTGCAGTAAT
>DAOMAH010000051.1:0-9100 GCA_035426725.1 Acinetobacter sp. | reverse complement strand
ACCTAAGAATACGCCTGTCGTACCTGTGCGAATTTGCATTGGACGAGCACATTCAACACATGCAACGTCTGCTACTTCTACAGGTTGATTACGGCGCATACCGTCTTCGCCCTGAGCATTGGTCAAGCGTTTTTTGAAGTCACCATAAAAAGCATCGAGCAACTCCTTCCAGTTCCGCTCGCCTGTAGCAACGCGGTCGAGCTGGCCTTCCAAATCTGCGGTAAAAGCATAATTCATCAGGTTATTAAAGCTTTCATCCAAGCGATCGGTCACGATCTCGCCCATCTTTTCTGCATAAAGACGACGATTTTCTAATTTGACATAACCACGATCTTGAATGGTAGAAATAATCGCTGCATAGGTTGATGGACGACCAATGCCTTTTTTCTCTAATTCTTTCACCAAAGATGCTTCAGTAAAACGCGCAGGTGGCTTGGTAAAATGTTGACTTGGATCAAGTTGGTCTAATTTCAGCACTTCACCGACTTTCACCGCAGGCAGCAAAATATCATCATCCGATTTATTTGCGCCACGCACTCGGGTAAAGCCATCAAAAACTAAGGTACGGCCTTTGGCTTTTAGTTCTACATTTGCTGCTTCAACGGTTAAGGTTGAAGATAAATATTCAGCAGGTGTCATCTGACAAGCCACGAATTGACGCCAAATCAAATCATACAAACGTTGCGCATCACGCTCTACACCGACAAGATTATCACCTGTTAATGCCACGTCAGACGGGCGAATGGCTTCATGGGCTTCTTGCGCACCCGCTTTATTGCCATAGTGATTTGGCTTGGCTGGTATATATTTTTCACCGAAGCTATGCTGAATATGATTACGCACCATATTGACCGCATCGTTGCTCAAAAAAGTCGAGTCGGTACGCATATAGGTAATAAAACCGCCTTCGTACAAGCGCTGCGCCAACATCATTGTTTTCTTGACCGAAAATCCTAAACGCGTGCTGGCTGCTTGTTGTAAAGTCGAAGTGATATACGGCGCACTTGGATTAACTTTGGTCGGTTTATCCTCACGCAGTGCAACTTTATATTCAGCATTTTTAAGCACGCTCAACAAAGCATCAGTTTCTGCTTTATTTTTCAGTTTAAGCGTTTTACCTGCTTGTTTAACTGCTTCGAGGCGAATGTCTTCTTTTTGAGATTTGGTATCTGCAAATACTTGCCAATATTCTTCAGGAATAAACGCACGAATTTCACGTTCACGCTCGACTACCAGTTTCACCGCAACCGATTGCACACGACCTGCCGATAAGCCACGCGCGACTTTTTCCCACAGTAATGGCGACACCATAAAGCCCACGACACGGTCAAGAAAACGACGTGCTTGTTGTGCATTCACTCGGTTGATATCTAGACGAGTTGGCTGTTTAAAGGCATCTTGAATGGCGTTTTTGGTAATTTCATTGAACACCACACGATGATAACGACTATCATCACCGCCAATCACTTCGCGTAAATGCCATGCAATCGCTTCCCCTTCTCTATCCAAGTCCGTTGCGAGATAAATAGCATCAGCATCTTTGGCGAGTTTTTTCAGTTCAGCAACCACATGTTCTTTGCCAGGCAGCACTTCGTATTGCGCAATCCAATCATGCTCAGGGTCAACGCCCATGCGGTTGATCAAAGCAGATTGTGATTTCTCAGCTTTTTGCTCATCAGTCAATTTTGTTCGTGTGGCTGGCTTTTTTTCGGTGGATTTCGCACCACCGCCAGTCGGTAAATCACGCACGTGACCGACAGAAGACTTCACAATAAATTGCGAGCCTAAATATTTATTAATGGTTTTCGCTTTTGCAGGCGACTCCACAATCACTAAGGCACGTTTCGTTGCAGCAGGAGTAGAAGCTGCTGTGCTTTTGGAAGCAGCGCGTGGAGTATTCGCCATAATGAATTATTTTCCCCGTTAGAGATCAAATGTTTAGCGTTGTGCTAAGTCATGTAAATAAGCTTTCATATCGTCCAATTGCGTGGCTCGGAGATCAGTTTCTTCATCCCAATACATACCCACACAGTTTGCTTGCATATCAATAGCATAAACTCCTGTTAATGCAATGGGTAAGTCATTAAATTTCTGCTCACCTTGCACAACTTGAAGTTTGCCATCGACTACTCGGGCTCGCACTAATGCCAAACGAGCTTCTGGAATGAGCACACTATAATATGCCACCATACTGGCACGCTTTTCAGATGCCATTGGAATCTTAGTCCATTCTGGAGCAACGATGAGACGTGGATGCAAACCCATCTTCCGTGCTTGATCGCGCATCATCCCAAGTGCTTTTTCTCGTGGACTAACACGTAAACCAAAAATAGAGCCAAGTACAAACAGTACAATCGCAACCGTAATCCAAATTCCAGCATTACTCATAAAATTGCCTACAATATTCTTTTATTAGCGTTACATAAGTTTGAGTTAAAAGGCAAGTTTTACCGATTATTTGTATTTTAAGAGCACTTTTATAGCAAAGATAAGCATCAATAATGGGGTGGTCGATCACTCATTGGGTCAAATGCTGCAATACCCTCAGACAAATCTGAAGATTCAACACGTTGATACAAAAATTGCATTTGTTTTTTTAAATCAGTGATTTCCTGCGTTTGAATGGCGAGTTGTTGATTTAATTGTTCAACTAAATCATCCAAAAATGCAATTCGGACTTGCAAATCTTCAATGGGTGCGGACAATGACGCCTGATTGTCAAAATTTTGTTGTTTAGTCATTTCAGACCTCATCTGAGCTTTTAGGAAACATTATGGCCTATATTACTTTAAGGGAAGTCCACCTTGCATTTGGTGGTCCTGCCCTACTCGACGGCGCGAACTTTAATCTAGAACGTGGCGAGCGAGTGTGTTTAATCGGTCGTAATGGCGAAGGTAAGTCTACTTTATTAAAACTGATTGAGGGAAGTCTGTTACCCGATACAGGTGAAGTTTCGATTCAAAATGGCTTAACCGTGTCGATGCTTGCTCAAGATGTGCCGATGGATTCAGGCAAAGTGGCAGATATTGTGGCGGATGGTGCAGGTGAAGCGGCAGAAGTCCTCAGAGCCTATCATGAAGCCAGTGACGCTTGTGTACTTGGTGATATGGACGCCTGTGACCGCATGGGAGAGCTACAACACAAACTCGATCAGTTAGATGGCTGGGCACTGGAAAATAAAGTCAATTCGATTTTGAGTAAAATGGGACTCGATCCGAATGCGGATTTAGCGGATTTATCAGGTGGTCGTAAACGTCGTGTGCTGCTTGCTCGTGCCTTACTCACTCAACCTGATGTGTTATTACTCGACGAACCGACCAACCATTTAGATGTTGAAAGTATTGAATGGTTAGAAAAATTCTTACTTGATCAAAATAATTTAACGCTTTTATTTATTTCGCATGACCGTTCATTTGTCGATAGCATTGCCACGCGAATTGTAGAACTTGATCGTGGTAATTTACGCAGCTATGAAGGTAACTATTCGCGTTATCTCGACTTGAAAGCGCAGCAAATGGAAGCCGAAGAAAAGCAAAATGCTTTATTTGATAAACGTTTAGCTGAAGAAGAAGTCTGGATTCGCCAAGGCATTAAAGCACGTCGTACTCGTAATGAAGGTCGTGTACGTGCACTCAAAGATTTACGTGAACAATCAAAAGCGCGACGCTCGCAACAAGGCAAAGTCAGCATGGCAACGCAAGATGCCAACCGCTCTGGTAAATTAGTCTTTGATATTGAACATCTCAGTGTTGCTTTTGACAACCAAGAGCCCATCATTAAAGATTTCTCAGCATTGGTGCTTCGTGGTGACCGTATTGGCTTGGTCGGTGACAATGGTGTCGGTAAAACAACACTTATTAAAGCCATTTTGGGTGAGCTTGAACATGGCGGCTCGGTGAAAACAGGTACACAACTAGAAGTCGCTTACTTTGACCAATTGCGTAATGCACTCGATTTAGAAAAATCGGTCAAAGATAATATTGCCGAAGGTTCAGATTTTGTCGATTTGAATGGTGGTCGTCGTCATATTTACAGCTACCTACAAGACTTCTTATTTTCTCCAGAACGCGCTCGCACACCTGTAAAAGCCCTTTCGGGCGGTGAACGTAACCGTATTTTATTGGCTAAACTGTTACTTAAACCATCAAACCTTATTGTGATGGATGAACCAACCAATGACTTAGATATGGTGACATTGGAATTGCTTGAAGAAATGCTGGGTAACTATACAGGTACCTTACTTCTCATTTCGCATGACCGTGCCTTTATGGACAATGTTGTGACTTCAACTTGGGTGTTTGATGGTAAAGGCGGCATTGCAGAATATGTTGGCGGTTATCAAGACTACTTAGAACAACGTCCTGATGACAAAGTCGTTGATCAAAAAAGTGATGTAAAAAAAGCGCAAGCCAAAGCAGATGCGGCTGCCGCATCAACACCGAAAAAAGTTAAACTCAGTTTTAAAGATCAGCGTGAGTTAGAACAACTGCCTGCTGAAATGGAAAAACTGGAAACCGAGCAAACCGAACTTTCAGCAAAACTAGCAGATGGCTCTTGGTTTGTGAAAGATGCCTCTGCGGCAACTGCGGCTAGCCAACGCCTTGCCGAGATTGAAGAATTGTTACTTGAAAAATTAGAGCGTTGGGATATTTTAGAAAATATGTCCAAAGGAAATTAATATTTTATGAGCCAGCAACAGCCCTATGTGCCAGGCGAATTCCAATGGGCGTTTTTACTGCCCAAATATTGGAAAATTTGGCTCGCCATTACATTTTTAATGTTATTGGCGATTCTACCGTGGACGCTCCAATGGCGTTTGGCGCATGGTTTGGCATATCTATGTTGGCATTTACTTAAATCACGTCGTAAAACCACCTTGCGAAATCTTGAAGTCTGTTTTCCTGAATGGTCTCCTGCCGAAGTTGAGGCTCAAGCCAAACAAGTCTTTGTCGATATGATGCTGGGCGTATTTGAAACACTGAATGCGTGGTATTGTCCAAAATGGTTTAAAGGTCGTCATCAAATTGAAGGTTTGGAGCATTTAACCAAGGCGAAAGCTGAAGGCAAAGGTGTTTTATTACTCGGCACGCATAGCACCTTGCTCGATGCAGGTGGTTATATCTGCGCACAATATTTTCCTTTAGACGTTGTATACCGCCCACAAAACAACCCAATGTTAGACATGTTGATCTATCGCTGTCGTGCCACAATTTATCAGCATCAAATTGATCATGACGATATGCGTGGTTTAGTCCGAAAACTGAAGGTTGGCGAAGCAATTTGGTATAGTCCCGATCAGGACTTTGGTTTGAAACAAGGGGTGATGGCACCCTTTTTTGGTGTTCCTGCAGCAACAGTTACAGCCCATCGACGCTTAATCAAAATGTCTAAAGCGGCAGCCATTCCTTTGTATTTTTATCGTTATGGTGATATTCGAAACCCGCAATATAAAGTGTTGCTTGAACCTATTGTGGAAAATATGCCAAGCGAAGACGAAGTTGACGATGCAATACGTGTCAATCAAATTATTGAAGCACAACTACGAATCGCACCCACCCAATGGATGTGGTTTCATCGGCGTTTTAAAACACGCGCGGAAGGCTACGACAAAATTTATTAATATGGGAAAAACTAAAACCCGAGTTTCGCTTCCTGCAAAACTCGGGCATATAAGGCTGTGCGTTCGACTTCTTTTATTATTGTAGATCCATTACGAGCATCTTATCCATGATGCGTTTTCCATCTCAGCGTTGCTATCCTTAACCGGACATCCATTCCTGCATCCCTGTGCTGATGTATTTAGAATAGACCTTTAAGAAAAGACTGACTATTCGCCACAGACCTAAATCTTTGTACGATATCGCTTACATTACATCTTAGCTTCAATATCCATTGCCACTTTATGAGGTTGTGCCAGCTCATCTACGACAATTTTTCCTCTCGCTCAGCCTTTTCAATACCTTCTTGAATTGCTTCTTGTGCCTCCTGCTCATCTTCTGCAGTTTTTTCGAGTTCTTCTTGTTGTTGCTCGAAAATTCGATCTGTTTGCAACACGACATACACAGGAAAATGATCTGAACCAATATGCGATAACCGCTGCATATCAACTAAAGCGAAATCAGTACTATGGAAAACATGATCCAAAGACCATCGCAATAGCCGATAATTGGCATTAAACGTATTGATATAATACCGCCCTACTCTCGGGTCGAGTAAACCGCTAATCCGTTGGAACAATCTTGTTGTTCTTGACCAAGCCACATCATTTAAATCCCCCATCACGATGCAACTTTCATTTAAATCTTTAATGTGATCTCCAACCATCAAAAGTTCAGCATCTCGCAAGGTTGAATCTTTGGCTTCGGTTGGACTTGGTGGTTTCGGATGCAAACAGTAAAGTTGCACGTGTACGCCAGAGCGCAGCATTAATGTGGCATGGATTGAAGGAATTTCATCACTGAGAATAAACTTAATTTCAGAATCAATTAAAGGCAAACGACTATACAGATGCATGCCATATAAATTATCCAACGGTACCGCTACACGATAGGGGTAATCCGACTCAATTCGACTGAGTGCCTGTTGCCATTTTTGATCGGATTCTAGTGTAAGCACCAGATCAGGTTGTAACCGATCGATATGCGCCAACAACAACTCATAGCGATCATTCGGCGTTAAAACATTAGATACTAATAGCGAAATTTGCTGCTCTGGATTGAGCTGATCAGCAGCCACTTGTAAGACTTGTTTTTTCCAAATTGGCGTATAAGGCAGCACCATTTTCAATTGATACGCCACTGCTGCGATCAATGCGACAAGTAAAATCTCTCGATTCAGGTTCCATTCTGCATCCCAAAATAATAACGCAATCAGTGCGAATAGACCCACCGCTAGAATTTGCAATCTTGGAAAATCTGCTCCACGAAACCACCATTCATCACGTGGAATGAGCGCCCACACACTGAGCCAAATAACCAAAATTGCACCTATCTCAATCCACATCATTTTCGTTCTACTCTTAGAGATATTTTGGATGCCGCAAAAGCCTGAGCTTTATCAATTTTTTATCTAATACAAACAATTTAATTCACTCAATAAAATGATTGTTTTAATTCGGTAAAGCTTGCAGTTGCGGGCGCATTTGTTAAACTTATAGACCTAATTTTTAAACACACCAAGGCAAAATGACATGAAAGTAGGTCTGGTTGGTTGGCGTGGGATGGTCGGTTCTGTCCTCATGCAACGTATGGTTGAAGAAAATGATTTTGCTCATATTGAGCCATTTTATTTTTCGACCAGTAATGCAGGCGGTGATGCGCCTTCATTTGGTGGTAAAACCGCCCCAGCACTTATGAATGCCACAGACATTAATAGTCTAAAGCAAATGGATGTCATTTTAACTTGCCAGGGGGGTGATTATACCTCTGAGGTTTTCCCAAAACTTAAAGCTGAAGGTTGGAACGGCTATTGGATTGATGCTGCTTCTACCCTGCGTATGGCGGATGATGCAATTATCGTACTTGATCCTGTTAACTTAAACGTGATTAAAGACGGCTTGGTCAAAGGCACCAAAACCTTCGTGGGCGGAAACTGTACCGTTTCGTTGATGTTGATGGGCTTGGGTTCACTGTTCCAAAATAATTTGGTGGAATGGGCAACCTCGATGACTTATCAAGCTGCTTCGGGTGCAGGCGCGCAAAATATGCGTGAACTCATCACCGGTATGGGTTATTTATATAACAATACCAAAGATTTGTTAGATGACCCTCGTTCTCCAATTTTAGACATTGATTCTAAAATTGCGGACTTACAACGTGGTGAAGGCTTTCCGAAAGCCAACTTTGGCGTGCCATTGGCAGGTTCATTGATTCCGTATATTGATAAACAGTTGGAAAGTGGTCAGTCGAAAGAAGAATGGAAAGGTCAGGTTGAAACCAACAAGATTTTAGGTAATACCCAAATCGTTCCAATTGACGGTCACTGCGTGCGTATTGGTGCAATGCGTTGTCACTCTCAAGCGATCACCTTGAAATTGAAACAAGATGTGCCGTTGAATGAAATTGAAGACATGATTCGTAACTCTAGCCAATGGGCGAAAGTCGTACCGAACACACGCGAAGCTTCAATGACTGATTTAACCCCAGTTGCAGTTACAGGTACGCTCACTGTTCCTGTCGGTCGTCTACGCAAACTCAATATGGGCAATGAATATTTGGGCGCATTCACCGTCGGCGATCAATTGCTTTGGGGTGCGGCTGAACCTTTACGTCGTATGCTGCGCATTCTCGTGGAATATCAGAACACCTAAGCAAAATCGTCTAGAAATCAAAAGCCGATCACATTTGATCGGCTTTTTCTTGTTACGAAAGATGAAGATTTTACAATCCATTTACATTGCGGTAATGTATACTTTTGAACTAACTATAACATCACTTTTTCATGGATCGAGATGACTGTTTATAACAAATTAAAAATTGCCATTTTAACCATAATTTCGTCGCAACATCTTTATGCAATTACGCTCGATCCGTTGCAAATACAGTCTGCGCCGGGTGAATTACTCTATGCAGAAATGAGCTTTCATCAGGCAGATCCAAATTCTAAGCTCGAAGTCGGTTTAGCGACTCCCGAAGATTTATTGATGATTGGCGCATCTCATCACCCCCCTGCAAATCTTAACTTTTTTACTCGTCGTAATAGTCGAGGCGAAGGGACGATTGTGATTACCTCATCGCGTCCAATGACAGATGCCGAGCTGAATATTATTCTAAAAATAAAAGAAAATGGCGCTGCGAATTTAAAGCATATTCACCAGTCTATGCGTCCAAGCACGAAGACCGCCTTAGACAAAAATAATAATAACGAAAAACCACTGACCCCTAAATTTGTTGTCAGTGATAAAGATATTGCCTTGTCTTTACCTGAAAGTACCCGTTTTACCACAAGTAGCAATACGCCTGCAGTAAAATTAAAACAAGAAACCCTGCTCAATGCACCCTATAAACTACCACCAACAATGAATATTTCAGAATCAAAGCAATCGCCTTCGACAACAATCTCTGTTGCATCACCACAGATTGCACCGAAAGTCATGCCTGTG
>DAOMAH010000050.1:0-9254 GCA_035426725.1 Acinetobacter sp. | reverse complement strand
GAATTGAGTTCGTGAAAATATTATCATATCTAGTTTCATGTACGAATTTTTTGAGCAAAAATCCATTCATGCGAACCGGCTATAGGTTGTATTTAATTTGGCGGCACAAATTCTTCAAAAAGTTGATTGAAATTGTCATGCACCTTGAGGTGAATCAAGTTCCAGTACTGTCCAGAAATGGTACGGTTGATCATTAAAGTATCGGGAGAGGGTTTAAAAATATCCCAATATTTCAATGATTTTTTCATCAGGCGCATACCATCATGATGTGATGAGTTTTGTGCAAAATCATAATGCGTGGTTAAAGGCCGTAATAGAATTTCAATCCATTGCTCATAAAGTTCCTGTGGGAATTTATTTTTTTCAGTAATTGAATGCAGTTGAATCAATAATTCTTCAATTTGGTCAATATCTTGTTGCCGTGCGGCATTTACCAACGCTTTAAAATTGTGGGTGAGTTCAAAGGATAAGGTTTTCACGCTACCGAAATCGTAAATAATCACACTACCGTCGGAGCGGAAAGCAAAATTTCCAGGATGTGGATCGCAATGAAAACGGTTCAAAAAGAACATTTCTTGCCCCAAGGCTTGAATTAAACGATGACCAATTTGGTTACGTGTTTCAATGGGCCATGTGCTTGCCGTTTCAATTGATTCACCTTGTTCTAGGCTAAGCGTTAGTACGCGCCGTGAACTATATGCTTTAAAGACATTCGGGATAATGATTTGCGCATCTAATTTTTCATGGAATGCTTTAAAGACTTCTAAATTTTGCGCTTCAATTTCGTAATTCAGCTCCGCCATTAAACTGTCATGAATTTCCTGAAACAGTTGATCTTGCAGTTTTCGATCAATTTTTAAAACGCCCATTAAGCGTAGAGCAAGACGAACTTGTTTTAAATCACTCTCACAAGCTTGATCTACCCCTGGATATTGAACTTTAACCACCACAGCTTGGCCATTCGGAAGCACGGCACGGTGTACTTGACCAATCGACGCTGCGGCAAAAGGTTCAATTTCAAATGAACTAAATAGGTCTTTTAAGGGTTTACCCAGTTCTTTTTCAACTTGTTGCTGAATGGCAGCAAAAGGCATAGCAGGGGCTTGGCTTTGTAGTTTGGCAATGGCTTTGGCTACTTCAGGTGGAAAAATATCTTTATATTGTGAGGCGATTTGCCCCACTTTCATCACTGCGCCTTTCATTTCGCCGAGGGTATCAGCAATTTGTAAACCAATATCTTGGAACAGTTGACTGCGTGCTGCATTTTTTTGTTCTTCGTCAGCATTTCTGTTACGAATGGAATTGACTACACTTTTGCTGGCAATACTTGCGGTCATACCTGCCAGTTTTAAAAACCGCTTACTGGGAGAACTTGCGTGTTTAGCCATTTGGCTGACCTCAATATCATTCGTTTTTGGGATAGCTCGATCTTAGGTGACAAAGCTTAAATTGCCTATAACAAAATGTTAAGTCATGTAGCCATATCGCTCATCCAATTGCGTGTTATCCCTTTGTGGATAAAGATTGTGCCAAACGATGATTATTCACATAAAGGCGACGGATCAACAAGACACAGGCAATGGTTAAACCGACAATCAGGCCCAACCAAACACCTGCGACACCCCAATGGGTATAACGTGCGAGGTAAACGCCAATTGGAAACGCAATGACCCAATAGGCAATAAAGGTAATCCACATAGGTGCTTGCGTGTCTTGCATGCCACGTAAACAACCTGCGGCACTAACTTGCCATGCATCCATGAGTTGATACGCCATTGCGAACCACAGTAAATACATGGCAACAGGCATCACTTGTAGGTCATTGGTATAAATCGACACGATTTCAGGTCGTGCAAAAGTGATCAATGTCATGGTTGCGAATGCAAAAATAGTGGCGAAAATCAGTCCAATCTTTTGTACTTGACGCATTGCTTGCCAATTCTGCTCACCATAATACAGTCCGACACGTATCGTCAGCGCAATGGCTAAGGACAAGGGAATCATAAATAATTGCGATGTCACAGAAATGGCAATTTGATGTGCCGCAATCGCATTTTCTCCCAATGGGCCGAGCACGATTGCACCTGTACTAAAAATACTGACTTCAAAGAAAATGGCGAGTCCAATCGGCAAGCCGAGTTTTAAAATCCGCTTGACCCAAAGCGGATCAATCTTTTCCCATTGTGTGAAAATAGGCGCATGTTGATATGCTTTTGCTTTATGAATGTAAATGGCTAAGGTGATGAACATTAACCATTGCAAAATTGCAGTGGCAAATCCACAACCCGCACTGCCCAAGGCAGGAACCGGCCCAAAGCCATACATAAAGATAAAGTTGAGTGGAATCAGCATCAATAACGCCAGCAAGCTAATCACGGTTACAGGGCGAGGGTGTCCCAAAGCTTCAGAATAACTGCGTAAAGCGGAATACAACATTACCGCAGGCATACCCAACCCAATGGCATGTAAAAACAAACTGGCTTTCGGAATCAAGCTGCTTGGAATACCAAATAAGGGCAACAGCAAGGGCATGGCTTGCAAGATCAACATCGAAATCACGCCTAAAATCAACGCGACCCATAAGGATTGCCGTGCAATGGTTGGAATTTTTTCAGGTGTTCTTGCCCCACGTGCTTCAGCCACTAAAGGCGTGGTGGCAATCATGATGCCTGCAAAGAGCAGCATAATCGGAATCCACAAACCGACCCCAATCGCAATTGCCGCCAAGTCATTGGCCGATAAATGCCCCGCCATAATGGTGTCGATGAGCCCTAATCCTGCTTGCGCAAATTGGGTAATCAGAATGGGGAACATCAAATGAAATAACTGTTTGAGTTCATAGCGTGGCGTAATAGCGTGGGACACAAAATACTCGTATGAAAATGTAAGAAGCAAAAATTAAGGTTTAAAAATGAGTTGATCAGTCCTCACATTATCGCTGTAAGGTCAGTAAAACACCTACAAAAATAATGATGCTACCCAATAAACGTTGCCAATTGATCGGTGTTTTATCCGTTCCTAATAAACCAAAATGATCGAGCAACATCGAAATAACTAATTGCCCAAAAATGACCAGTCCAGAAAAGGTTAAAAAACCAAGTTTTGGCGCGGTATAAATACTCATGCTAATGGCATATACGCCTAAGCAACCACCAATCCACAGCAACCATGGGATATTGGCAAGCTCAGCGACACTGGGTTTTTCTGCACTTTGGAAGAATACCATTAATGCCAAAACAATCGTGCCGACAGTAAATGAAAGTAAGGCCGCTTGTAAGGGGGAGTGTAAGTGTTCTCTCAGTTGTGAATTGATTGCCGTTTGGAACGCCATGGCAATACCCACGCCTAGAGCAAGGGGAAGAAGAAATAATAATTGGCTGGATATTTTCAACATGTTTTTGATCTAATTCTTTTTTATGGAAACAGTCTAACGGAATCCAATGTAGATGATAAGACAATTCACAGGGTTGAAATGTCAGCCTTTGATTGAGTCGTGTTAAAATAAACACGTTCTCAGTTTGAGCTGTAATTTTGAGTCTTTTAAATCCTGCCCTAATTCCTTTATCACTTTATATTCACATGCCTTGGTGTGTGAAAAAGTGTCCCTATTGTGATTTTAATTCGCATGCTGTGCCCGATGGCGAATTGTCTAGCGATTTAGAACAACAATATTTACAAGCCTTGGTCGCAGATTTTGAAACTCAAGTGGAAATGGCGCAAGGGCGTTCGATTCATAGTGTTTTTATTGGTGGTGGCACGCCGTCGCTGATTTCTGCACAAGGTTATATGTGGCTATTTGGTGAACTCAAAGCACGCTTAAACTTTGAAGCGGATTGTGAAATCACTTTAGAGGTTAATCCTGGGACAGTTGAACATGCACCGTTCAAGGACTATTTGGCAGTTGGTATTAATCGCCTATCCATAGGTGTGCAAAGTTTTAACACTGAACATTTGCAACGCTTGGGGCGGATTCATAGTGCAGACAATGCGCTAGATGCCATACAACAGGCGAGAAAAGCAGGTTTTGCACGTGTCAATGTCGACCTAATGCATGGTTTACCTGAGCAAACTGTCGAGCAAGCGTTGAGTGATTTAAAACTGGCGGTACAGCAAGGCGCAACGCATATCAGTTGGTATCAGCTCACGATTGAACCAAATACGGTATTTTTCCGTACTCAGCCTGTATTGCCACTGGATGATGTTTTAGAGCAGATTCAGGCAGAAGGAGAAGCCTATTTAACAGCGCAAGGTTATGTGAATTATGAAGTTTCAGCGTGGCGGAAAGAGTTGCCTTCGACCCATAATTTGAATTATTGGCAATTCGGTGATTATTTGGCGATTGGCGCAGGTGCGCACGGTAAAGTGACACGTCCAGAAGGAATTTATCGCTTTCAAAAAACCCGTTTACCGAAAGATTATTTAGCCAAAGTACCCGCTGAACATGCACAAATGAAAGCAATCGCGGCAGAAGAATTGCCTTTTGAATTTATGATGAATGCTTTGCGCTTAAATGAGGGTGTAGATGCGAAATTATATAATGAACGTACTGGTTTGAATTTGAATGATTTAGATGACATCCTAAAACCTCTGCGTGAGAAAAAATTATTGAGTGCAGCACCTGATCGAATTGCCTGTACACCACAAGGACATGTGTTTTTAAATTCAGTGTTGCAAGAATTTTTATAATGGATTGGGCTCGTGCATGAAGCCCAAGCCCACTTTAATTATTTAAACAATTTTGTTTTAAGCCAGAGAGAAACACTGACCAAGCCGATAAGTACGGGAACCTCAACCAATGGCCCAATCACTGTGGTAAATGCAACAGGTGAAGCCAGTCCAAAAGTCGCAATCGCAACTGCTAAAGCGAGTTCAAAGTTATTGCCTGCTGCGGTAAAAGCGATTGCCGTGGTTTTTGCATAATCATTGCCCATCCATTTACTCATAAAGAAGCTCACAAAGAACATCACCACGAAATAAATCGTCAGTGGAATGGCAATTTTCAGTACATCGAAAGGTAAATGAACAACATCTCCACCTTTCAAACTGAACATGGCAACAATGGTAAATAATAAGGCGATCAGGCTGAGTGGGCTAATTTTCGGCAAAAACTGATGCTGATACCATTCTTCTCCCTTTTGATTCACTAAGATGAATCTTGTTAGAAAACCCAGTAAAAATGGAATGCCCAAATAAACCAATACCGCATGAGTAATCGTCCAAAAACTCACGTCGATCACCTGCGCCTCTACGCCAAAATAAGGCGGCAAAAAGGTCAGAAAAAGCCACGCATAGCTACTAAAAAACAAGATTTGAAAAATACTGTTAAAGGCAACCAGTGCGGCAACATATTGGTTATCTCCACAGGCGAGGTTATTCCAAACCAACACCATGGCAATGCAGCGTGCCAGACCAATCAGAATTAAACCTGTCATATATTCAGGATAGGCATGTAGAAAAACAATTGCCAAACCAAACATGAGCAAAGGGGCTATGAGCCAGTTTTGTAGTAAAGATAAGGCAAGTGTCCGCTTATCTGTAAAGACTTGAGGTAAGGTTGCATAGTCCACTTTTGCTAAGGGTGGATACATCATCAAAATCAGTCCAATGGCAATTGGAATATTGACTGAATCGACACTCAGTTGATTCAACGCGACCGATGCTTGAGGGAAGAACACACTAATGCCAATGCCCAACGCCATTGCGATAAAAATCCATAACGTGAGATTGCGGTCTAAAAATGAAAGTTTTGACTTAGACATGCAATTACTCGATATGAGAAATTTGATTGATTGCAGCGATGAGTTCAGGGCGTGTCAAGCTATTCACATCAAGTGCAAATAATGCATCTAAACGTTTATTGATATGTGCCACCGTGACTAAAAATGCCTTCAATTTTTCATCTTCTGGAAGCTCTAAATGAGAGGGATCGGCCAAGCCCCAATGTGCTTTAATTGCACTACCCAAATAAAGTGGGCACGCTTCTTGAGCCGCCTGATCACAGACTGTAATCACCACATCCGGCTGGTATTGTTCGCAATCATCAATTGTTTTACTGGCTAAACCCTCGGTGGATAAGCCTAAGTTTTCTAAGGTTTTAATGGTTAGAGGGTGGACTTTTCCAGTGGGTTTACTGCCTGCACTATAAGCAGTCCAACCTTCAGGCGCACGGCTATTAAATAACACTTCGGAAAGAATACTGCGGCAACTGTTGCCCGTACATAAGAATAAAAATTTCATAAAAATCACTCGCAGTAGGTCGAAATATGGGTGTTCATTGGATGCGTAGGTTGCTCTCGATTTTGCTGCGCAATTACATTGAGTACAGCCGTTGCCCAATCAGGTAAGTTTGGATTTATACGGTAATACACCCATTGACCTTGGCGTTGATCAAGTAAGATGGCTAAATTCCGTAGTAAAGCCAAATGGCGGGAAATTTTAGGTTGGCTTAGCTGTAATTGTTCAGTTAGTTCACAGACACAGATGTTTTGCTTCATCAACACCAGTTTTAAAATATCTAAACGTGTCGAGTCGGAAAGACATTTAAAGAAATCAGTTTGATTCATTATTTAAGCCTAAATATCTAGTAATTCGAATATATGCATATCCATATATTAAGTCAAACTTTAATTGCTCTAATTATTAAAAAAGGGAGCTTTCGCTCCCAACTTTTTATCTCTTGATTTGCCAATCATAAGTTTTCTTATGGTAGGCATACCACATCATCCATAGCCCAATAATAATCATTGGGAAACTGAGAATTTGCCCTTTGGTCATCCAGCCGAATAAGATGAAGCCTTGATCGACATCGGGTTGACGGTAAAATTCCACAAAGAAACGTGCTACACCATAACCAATCAAGAATAACGCTGAAACCGCCATGCGAGGGCGAGGCTTGGCACTAAACCACCACAACACGATGAACAGAATCAAACCTTCACAGAACGCTTGATAGATTTGCGAGGGATGGCGTATTAAACCTAAAGGATCGGTTGGGAAAATCATGCCAAAAATATAGTTCGGGTCTTGTACTTGGCGACCATAAAGTTCACCGCCAATAAAATTACCAATCCGTCCAAACATCAAGCCTGTCGGCGCGCATGGAGCAATAAAATCCAAGGTTTGAAACCAAGTTTTTTGATAACGCTTACACCAAAACAGCATGGCGATCATCACACCAATAAAGCCGCCGTGGAAACTCATGCCGCCTGTCCACACTTGGAACAGCCAAAGCGGATTTTCTAAAAATTTACCAAATTCGTAAAACAATACATAGCCGACACGCCCGCCCAGTACCACGCCTAGTGCGCCGTAAAAGACTAGATCGGACACCATATCGCCTGTCCAGCCATCACGTTGCTTGGCGCGGTACGAGGCTAAACCCCATGCACATAAAAAAGCCAATAGGTACATCAGCCCATACCAATGCACTTTTACTGGCCCTAAACTCAGTGCAACAGGGTCAATATTTGGATAGGTCAGCATCGTTGCTCCTTCAATATTTTATTTTGAGCAGATTGTAGCGGAATGATATTAAAAATGTTGTACATTCAATGTGTAAAGATGTGGAAATAAAGATATGTGTATCGTTGCGTTTGCTTGGCATGTTTTAGAGGATATGCCGTTATGCCTACTTTCAAATCGTGATGAATTCTATCACCGACCAAGTGCAGCTTTGCATCAGTGGGAAAATAGTCAGATTGTTGCAGGTCAGGATTTACAATCGGGCGGAACATGGATGGGGGTTACAGCGTCTGGTCGCTGGGCGATTGTCACTAATTTTCGCAATCCACGAGATAAAACTCAATATGCAACGTCACGCGGACATTTGATTCAAGACTTTTTAGAAAGTGATCTTGCGCCGATTCGTTTTGCACAACAGTTAGAGCAGAAGCAACAAGATTATGCAGGCTTTAATCTTTTTGTCGGTGATCGTGAGCAAGCGGTGTATATGAGTAACCACGGAGAAGCACCACAAGTTTTAGCCAATGGCGTGTATGTGGTGTCCAATGGTTTAATGTCGGAAGATTGGGAAAAAACTAAACACTTGCGTAAACGCTTCACGCAAGAATTTTTGCCGATGTTGCAGCAACCGCAGATTCAAGAGTCTGAGGTTCAGACGGCGGTTTGGGATATATTGGAAGATGAACGCAAAATTATTCCGCAGTTATTACCTGACACAGGGATTAGTCCCGAAATGGAAGAGTTGTTATCTTCAACGTTTATTCAAAGTCCGATTTATGGCACACGGTGTTCCAATTTCCTAAGAATGACTGCACAACAATGGCAGTGGATTGAAAAATCTCAGCAAGGTGAACAGCAGGGTAGTCTGGTGGAAATGAATGTCGATTTACTGAAATAAAAAATGCCGACACAAAGTCGGCATTTTTTTTGATCGCTTTTTATTTATTTTGGTGTTGCTTTCTTTTCAATCGACGGTGCAATTGGGTCAGCGGTAATATAACCGACGGCCGCAGCGAATTTTTTGTTGTAGTTGGCATCAATCGCAGTATCAAGTTGTGCAAGCAAGCTTGCGCTCAAACCACTACGTGAACCTGTTACAGCATCTATTTTATAGAAACGATTCCATTCATCACCAGGATGTTGGAAGTTGCTCATGATGTACGTCCAACCATTCACTTCATCGACCGCATGTAAGCCTGTTGACTCTGCACCTGCTGGGGTCGATAAGATACGATCTAAAGTTCTAGTTTCGACGTTATACGCCCATAAGAAGTTATTCAAATGGTTACCTGAATCTTCACCAATGAATAATGTGCGTAGGTTTTCAGAGAACTTCAAGTTATCTGGGCTAGCAATCTTGTCTGGATGCGCCGTATTACCAAAACTATCGAATGGAATATCTTCGCCCATGAGTAACATATGACTTTGCGCAGGAACCCATTGGCTTGCAATTAACGCACCTGAGCTATCTACTTGACTGCCTTTCAAGTCATGCGCCAAAACACCACCTGCTTTCAGGGTATTGGCAAATTTCACATTATGGCTTGCAACATAGCCCGATTTACCTACCACCATTGAGTCTTGGATATTCGCTAGCGCAGAATATGCGACTTTATCTTTGATGTTGACGGTCGTTCCTTCCATTTTGGTAAACGCCATACTTGCACCTTTCAATGCTGCATAACGATGCGTTTCTAAGAAAGCAGCAGCTTTTTCCATGCCTGCTTTAACTTTTACCCACAGTTTTTTCTTATTCAGGGTAATTTCGGTAAAGCTCACATCGTAGGGATTTA
>DAOMAH010000049.1:0-9284 GCA_035426725.1 Acinetobacter sp. | reverse complement strand
GCTCAACCAGAAGCATTCCAAACAAGCCATGCCGATCTTGCTGAAATTTTAAGTATTTGTATCAGCCAAGAAGATGAAACTTCACAACATATACGTGAACAGCTCAACATTGGTGATGAATTACTCAGCGACACCCAACTGCAAGTGCTCAGCCGCCATTTATATGGCCCTGATTATGAAACTGTACATACTATTAGTCAGTTAATGACTGGAGAAATGGCTCAAATTCGTAATGAAATTGAGTATAACCATCAAAATATGTCGACTGAGAAAACCCTAGAGATTCAGCAAAAACTGAATCAACTTGCAAATGTCTTTAAAGTGCTTAACCTCAATGAAGCAGCAAAAGAATTGCTGCAACAGTCTGAAAAATTAAGCCAAGCCAATTCACTGACCGATGCAGCATCTATTCAACAATTAATGAATAGTATTTTAGCGTCTATGAACTCAATCGGCATTTTGGAACGCAATTACACTTCAAGCCGTTTACAGCTTCGAGTGAATAATATGCAAATTTCTTTAGATCGTTTAGATGAAGCACATCAAGCGTTATTAGTTGAAACAAAAACGTTGATTGAATCTTTAACCCAAACCTTAAGTTTATATTCACAAGACCCGACTGCACATAGCTTAGAAGCAGTTCCTGTCTATTTGAAAGAGCTTTCGGGCGCGGCGCAATTCCTAGGAAGTTCTGTTCAACAAACGGCTTTGGTAGATGCAACTGTGTTTGCGGAAAAACGCATCGAACAAAACCTAGCCTTTGATTCAGAACAAATCAGCTGTATTTTAAATATTGTTGCTAGTTTGGATTTGTTGGTTGACAGCTTAAAAAATAAACAGCCAGTTTTGCAATCAATGTTTGATGTAGCATCATCGAATGGTCAGCAACTCAAAAATCTAGCTGCATAATGACTCAATCACTTGCTTATATTTTTCAAAATCAAAAGTTGTTAGTGGACGAACACTTACAACTTCCCAGAGTTGAAAGATTAGCCCGTGATTTAGCTGTACATCAGCATGATCACGTCATTGCGCGTGACTTGCTAGAAGATGAAATCGTTCCCGATGGTTATCAACTAAGACCCATTCGGGAACTGATTCAAGTTTGGTCAAGCACTGAATTTCTACAAGCCAGCCGAGCACTTCAATTGCTCGAATGGCGACGTAATCACAAATTTTGCAGCCATTGCGGTCATGCCACAGAAGCACATTCTACTGAATACGCAATGGTTTGTCCTGCTTGCGCATATCGGCAATACCCTCGTGTTCAACCTTGTATTATCACCATTATTACCAAAGGTGATGACGAAGTTTTACTTGCCAAATCTGCCCAGAACAAAGGCAATATGTATGGTCTGATTGCAGGTTTTGTGGAAGTGGGTGAAACCTTAGAAGAAGCAGTACAGCGTGAAGCGTTCGAAGAAGTGGGTTTAAAACTTAAAAATATTCGTTATATGTCGAGCCAGCCGTGGCCTTTTCCAAGTAATTTGATGATTGCATTTCATGCTGAATATGATTCAGGTGAGATTGAATTACAGCTTGAAGAAATTAGCGAAGCTCAATTTTTTAAATTTGATCAATTGCCTGAAATTCCTTTTAAAGGCAGTATTGCTCATTCGATGATTATGCAGATTGTTGGAAATAATAAACTCTAAATATCGTTCTGACTTTAATGAACAAGGTAATAATGAACCACCTTTTATTTAAAAAAATTGCTTTTACACTGATCTCACTTGCATTGATTATTTATCAATCTTTATTCCTATATGCGTTACAAACAACAATGATGCGTCTTGCAACTGAACTTTAGGCTTACCGTCAAATTCAACAAACATCCTATTCAAAATTTGTTTTTTCTAATATTGAGTTTTTTAAAATTTTACCTATCTTCTGTTTTTTATTACTCTGTATAACACATGGAAATTTAATAAAACGAATATATGCCTTACTCTTATTTTCTGTGTAGTCACTATTTTTGCTTTAATGTGGTCAATATATGACCCTAAACTTCTCGCTTAAGCCCTAACTAAGCTGATCTGCAATAATTTATAAAGACAAAACAGCTTAATCATTCATTGTGTCATAGATCATTGGCATCGATTTAAAATACAGTATTCGTGTATTTGAATACTACTAATCTTCCAACGCTTCTTCTAAGAAATACATAATCGTACGTTTCGTCTTAAAATAATGGCTCACAAAACTGGCTAAACTGGCCAAAATCGTGATGTGCCCTGTCTTAGGAATGACTGCAATGTGGCTATGATTCCCCTTGCCTCTCAATGCATTATCCAAGTCAAAACTATTATGTTTGCCGACCAATTGATCCTGTTCTGCGATAAGCAAATAATGCTTGATCTGATTAGGTTCAACAAAATAATAAGGCATCACTTGTTGATACGGAATTTTCAGGTCAAAGGCAGGTTCTGCAATTTCATCGCCTTTATAATCAAAGTGATAAGGCCCTGCTAAGCCTATAACTGCCTTAATCTTGTCTTTATATTTAAACGCTTGTGATTGTGCGGAATACAATACTGACATCACATTGAATGCACCTGCAGAGTGACCCATTAAAATCATATTTTCAGTCGAAATCTTCAACTTAGTTTGATTTTGCGTTAAGTAATGAACCGCTTGTGCCAAGTCATCAATAAACGTTGGGTAAATATGTTCAGGCGCAAGATGATAATTAATCACCGCAACATCAAAGCCTTCACGTGCAAAAGTTTCACCTAAAAACAAATAGTCGCGTTTGTTACCATGTTGCCATGAACCGCCATGTACAAAAACGATCAGTGGACGTTTTGCTTTAGGATTTTTAGTTCGATATAAATCTAAACGCTGTCTGGATTTAAGCCCATATGCGAGATGCACTTCTTTTTCAAAAGTATCT
This sequence comes from Acinetobacter sp., assembly GCA_035426725.1. Taxonomy (GTDB): domain Bacteria; phylum Pseudomonadota; class Gammaproteobacteria; order Pseudomonadales; family Moraxellaceae; genus Acinetobacter. The sequence goes on along the minus strand of DAOMAH010000049.1, from coordinate 6,391 downwards.
CTAGGTGTTAAATAGTTAATCGAATAACTGGCAAAATCGTACAGGCGAAATTCTTGATAGAAAGTTTTCGCCTTAACGACGTTGTCTTGAACTTGTTGAAAAATTTGCTTCATAAATTAAGGCGTAGTTGGGCTAGTAATTACGGGTTCATCAGGGTCAATCGCAACTGGGGTTTCGACCAACGGTTGTGTCGTAACTGTCGAACCCATCATTGGTGTCGCAACAGTCGAACTTTCCACAGTACCTGATGCCTGATCGATGTTATCAATTAAGGTAACAATTTTACTCACATTACCAACTTTTTGTAAGACATTATCTAAATCTGTAATTTCAGCTGAATTTAAACGCCCCATGATATACAAAATGCCATTTTCAGTATGAACAAGCACTTTACTGTCGGAAACGATAGGGGCTTTCATTAGCAATCCACGTGTATTTGCCGTGACTGAAGCATCTTGCATAATGGTGTTATAACCCACTTTATCGCCGATGGTAATGTAGTTATGTACCGCTTTAACATCGCTCATTGAACGAACATTATCTTCCGCCAATTGCTTTAAGTGTTGGTCAGGAACTTGTCCTGTTAATAACACATTACTGTGAAAGCTTTCGGTGTTGATACGTGACTGCTTAAAGCGTGGATCTAGTTTGTATAAATTAATATTTGCCGTGCGTTTAATTGACGAATCAATAAAGATTTGTCCTAAGCTGCGCTCGCCGCTATTGGTTCCGACAGGTGCAGTTCCAGTTCCACCAGAAATAAAACTCGCACATCCCGTCAAACTTGCGGCACACAGTAAGGTTATCGTAAAACGTTTTAACACTTGGCAAAGCTCCCTATCTACAGTCGTTTCAATCTTCAATATTTGTCTCAAGAATGGATGTATTAATCTAAAGTAAATGCATTTTCAATCCATTGTTGATGATACTGCAATTTAGAAAAGTCTGGTTGTACTGTTTTTGCAAATAGCTGTGGAAAATCAAAACAAATCACATCAAAACGGCAGTCAAAGTCTTCATATTGTGGATACTGCTGTAAAAATAATTGCGCTGTTTTTATAATTTTTTGTTGTTGCGTAGCAGATATGACTTCATACGCAGCTGCATAACTACCTGCTGATCTAGCTTTGACTTCAACAAATACCAATTCAGTCTGACGTTTAACGATTAAGTCAATTTCACCAAAGCGTGAATGATAATTTTGCTGCACATATTCAAATGCTTGGGATTGCAAATATTTTAAAGCCGTTAATTCAGCCCACTGACCTAATGCTTTATTTTGTTGATTGGATTTACTCATTTTATTTTAAGATGACAATGCCATTTTCTTGTTGTTGATAACATGCGGGTTGCCGCGTAATTTTTCCCGTAGACATTTCGATCTGTCCTGTTCTTCCCGCAAATGAAAAGGATTTTGGAGATGAATGTTCTAAAAAGTTTTGACTAATCGTCCAAGCATCTCCACCAAAAGCCAATAGGCGTTGGAATGCCATATTTTCAGGTTGTTTCTTATAAGCCTCCATTATATCGGCCCATTGACCGTTGTAGAGTGCAGGTACATCACAAAAACTTAAACCGAGCGGAATCGACTGATCTTGTTCAATGCTCAACGGTGTTGCATAAATATTCTTCTTAGGTAATTTGCCTAATTCCACTACCCATTGATGATCACCTAAAAGTAACCCCCCTTGTTTCCTCGCTAATTTAGGGGGAAGTTGTTCTGTAAATTCGACGCCTACGCCAAACTCAGCGATCAATGCCATCATATAAAGTTCAGTCGAGGCTTCTATCCCTTTTTGTCGGAGCACCCAAAGTTTTTTGATGCCATCATTTTTTAAAACTCGATTTAACGCTTTGGCATCTTGTTGCTTGGCTAAACTAAATTGCCAAACATTAACGGCATAATCATTCACATCATTTAAAGCCAATACTGGAATTTTAGGATTGAATTGAATAACACGTTCAATTTCTGCTCGCAGCAACGGCCCGACAATCAACTGAGTTTTTTGATTTACTTTGGTTTTAAAAATTTGATCAATACTATTTTTAGCAGAATCGACAAAAATGATTTTTTCTTTCGATGCTGAAGCGTTATAAGCACTGATAAAACCACGTTTGATACTCTCTCCCGCTCGCGCCATAGGCCCTGATTCAGGTAGAATCACCAATACGTCAGCATAAACTGGGCTGACACATGCTGCCAAACTTAAAAGCAGCCAATATTTTTTTGAAGACATGCAGGAAGTACCTTTTATGAGTGCTCAATTATTTGTTGTAGCCACCCCAATTGGGCACTTAGATGACATGACCTTTCGTGCAATTGATATTTTAAAATCGGTAGCGGTGGTGGCGGCAGAAGATACGCGTCAATCTGCTCTATTATTCAGACACTATAATATCTCAACTCCGCTTACTGCATGTCACGATCACAACGAAAGTAACAAAATTGATCAACTTTTACAAAGAATGTTAAAGGGTGAAAATGTCGCCTTAATTAGTGATGCAGGTACACCCTTAATTAGTGATCCCGGATTTAAATTGGTTCGTGCTGCTCAAGCACACGGCATTCGCGTGATTCCAGTACCAGGTGCATGTGCAGCGATTGCAGCATTGAGTGCAGTAGGTTTACCAAGTGATCGTTTTAGTTTTGAAGGGTTTTTACCGTCTAAAGCCACACAACGAATCAGCCAGCTTGAAAAATTAAAAAATGAAACGCAAACCCTGATTTTTTACGAAGCACCACATCGCATTTTAGACAGTGTGAAGAATATGGCGGAAGTATTTGGGGAAGATCGCCCTGTCGGTTTTGCGCGTGAAATTACTAAAACCTTTGAAACCATTAAAAAAATGACTTTAAAAGAATTAGTGAGTTTTATTGAAAATGATCGAAACCAAGAAAAAGGCGAAATTGTGGTTTTGGTTGGTGGTGCACCACAAGAAAAAGATTTAGAGCAAGATAAATTGGATGATCTACTCAAACGCTTGCTGCAAGATTTATCCGTTAAAGCTGCTTCACAATTGGCGGCAGATTTAACAGGAATTAAAAAGAAAGTGGCGTATCAACGTGCTTTGGAATTAACTCAACAAGATTAAAATTCCTTAAAAAGAGATCACGATATTATTCATGATGGTTGGGTGGCATGGATGCCGCCTGTAGGACTGCCTTGCGCTAATTTCAAAGCGTTGCTTCAAAATTGCTCAGGACGTGCCGTCAGTCCTACAAAGGATTTTTGCTTACTTTTTATCCCTAAAAAGTAAGCTCAGCTGAAAGCTAGTTATAAAACCGAATAAATAATAGGCTTTATTTTATATTTCAACTTTAAACAGAACTTAAAGTACCTGTTTTATGTTGCTTACGCTCTGCTCTTGCTTGTTTAATCACACTCACACCCGACGAAACACCTAAATAGGCAATAATAAACGCGACAATCAAATCAGGGTACATTGTGCCTGTCCCAAACACGCTAGCAGCAGCGATAATCACGGCAATATTGGCAATCGCATCATTACGGCTACATAACCACACCGAACGCATATTGGCATCACCATCTCGGAACGCGTACAGCATGATTGCCACACTCACATTTACCACTAATGCTAAAACCCCAATTGCTCCCATCAGCATCGGTTCAGGTGTAACGCCGAGCCACCATGCCCAAACCACTTTGATAATCACAAAAATACCAAATACTGCCATCGTAATGCCTTTCAACAAGGCTGCCGTTGCACGCCAATACAGCGTCATAGAGAGTACGGCTAATGAAATTGCATAGTTTGCCGCATCGCCTGCGAAGTCCAACGCATCTGCCCATAAGGAAACAGAACGTACATGTGAACCGCCTATGATTTCCACAAAAAACATTGCTGCGTTGAGAATTAGCGCAATCCACAGCGCATTTCTAAATTTTGGGCTGATGGTTTGTGTTGGCGCACACACCGTATCGCAACCACATCCTGCCATGACTTTTCTCACATAATCTTTTATAGTGATTTAAAACCCTAGAGCTACTCCAGAGTCAAGCATGATCAATTTGAGTATTGGACAGTTGGCAAAACAGTCGGGCATCTCGGTCGATACTATTCGCTATTATGAGAAAATTGGACTGTTACAAACCCCAAAGCGGACGGCGGGAAATTATCGTTATTATTCTAAGCCGATGCTTGCAGAACTCTTGTTTCTAAAACATTGCCGTGAACTCGGCATTACTTTACAGGATATTCAAAAGCTTAAGGATTTATCCACAGATCCAACTCAAACGTGTATCGAAGTCGATCAACTGATTGACCAATATTTAGTCGATGTGTCCGAAAGAATTAAAAATTTAGAACATCTCAAACAGGATTTAACTCATTTAAAACTACAATGCTCACAGCATAAAACCATTGAACAGTGCGGTATTTTAAAAGAATTGCATCAACCACTAGAGTGTGAACATGAATCGCACCAGCATAAAAAAGCACCACCTTTGTGATGCTTTTTTGAATTTCGTTATTTTTATTCGTGGCTCTCACCCGGCGGCACTTCGGTAATACGCCCACCACGCGCAAGAAAGGCGGCGACTTCATCTTCCAAAGCCTGACGCTGTTTTAGCTTAGCTGTCACCGTTAAGCTCTCTGCTTCACTAAGATCAGCATCAGTTGCACTCGACTCTTCGCTCTCTGCACCACTTTCCGCTGCATTTGCTTCTTCATCGTCTACAGCAGAGTCTTCTGTGTTTTCGTCGTAATCATTCATTTCCGTCATTTTACTCTCCCCACAATGACTCAACTTTCATCATCGTTATTTGGTCATCAAAACTTGGTGAAATGTAGCAAGCTCTGCTGATTTCGCAAAGTACAATCTTTGCAAAATTGTACTTTTTATGACCAAATTCACTCTGATTTATAAATGATTGTATAAAAAATATCTACTACTTTTTAGCAAGCGTATCTTGTCTGTTGTAAAGCGCCTAATCCATTGGCTTGTTGCATAAAGCGATCTTTCAATCCGTCGAATTGTTCGACCTGTTTTAAACCAAAATTTCGCGCCCAAACAAAAGGAAATAATTCCGAACTTTCAAGCCAGCCAATCGCCGACAGACTATGCATCATGGCATCATTTTGCCCTTTCCGCAGATGCTCATAACGCAATAAAGTCTGTTCGTGTGCCCATACGCCACGCTTTAAATCATGTAGCAACACATCACAAAGCACAGCAGCATCCAAACAGCCGATATTGACGCCTTGCCCTGCTAAAGGATGAATCACATGTGCTGCGTCACCAATCAATGCCAAGCCTGATTTAACGTAACGCTGTGCGGCACGCGCTTTCAGTGGGAACTGCGCTCTTGAACGTACCTCAACCACCTCGCCAAGCATATGCAAACTTTCTTGGGTTAATAATTGCATAAAGTCTTGATCGGTCAATGCTGAATATTCATCGGCATAATCATCGGGTAATGTCCACACGATTGACTGCCAATAACCATTATCTTGAGCATCCAAACTTGCCATGGGTAAATACGCCAACGGGCCTGTCGGCAAGAAAATTTGTCGAGCGACATATTGATTCGGTTGCGTGGTTTTAATCGCACAACTAATCGCAGCTTGTTGATAATCCAATACATCTAAATCAATATAGGCTTGCTCACGTACAAAGGAATTTGCACCATCGGCACCAATCAATAGTTTGGTTTTGAGTGTTGTGCCATCCGCCAGTTGAATCGCCCAACCTTGTGGAATTTTTTCAATGCGGATTACTTTGACTTGTGTACGATAGTCTTGCAATTGCTGCAACATTTTCTGTTGAATCGTGACATTCAAAACACTCGGCTCAACCATTGAACCTAAAGCCTGATCGGGATGTGGTTGCTGTTCAGATGTATGTCCAAAATTGATTTCGCCATAGCCATTTTTATTCCAGACTTGCATGCCTGAATAAGGCATCTGACGTGCTAAGCCATTCCAAACACCGACTGTTTTAAGTAAATGAATGGTGGCTTGACTGAGTGCTAAAACACGAGGATTCATCACTGCCAATGTTTTTTCTTGATCGAGTACAGGTGCAGCATCGAGCACTGTAGCTTGCACACCGCCTTGTGCTAATAGCAAAGCAGTTAAACCACCAACTAAGCCACCACCGACGATCACCACATCTAGCATTTCACTCATGCTTTAAGCCCCATCGCATAATTGGCAACTAAAGGCTTAATGCCGGGAATCACATCAAAGGCAACCAGTCCAGTATTGCGTAATAATTTTAGAACTGGATTTTGATTGCTAAAGCCACGCACCACCGAATCACAGAATTTAATCACTCGTTGCTGATCTTTTAAACGTGATTGTTCATAGGCCAGTAAATTTTCAGGGTTGCCAATATCATCGGATTTCGACAGTTGTTCAGTTAAATAAC
>DAOMAH010000048.1:3994-9286 GCA_035426725.1 Acinetobacter sp. | reverse complement strand
CTAAAAATGCAACGGCTGTGGTGATTTGTTTAGATTGCAATAATAAAGCGCAGGTAGATGAATTGGTTGAACAAGCAGTTGCTTTTGGCGGAAGTCTATATGATGAACCGCAAGATTTAGGCTTTATATATACGCATGGATTTTTAGACCCAGATGGAAATGCGTGGAGACTCAACTATATGAATGCAGAGGCAGTTTAATCAATTTTACATCATATGGTTTTAGAAAATTGGTCATTCATTTTCCATAAGATTTGATCGATAAAATGTGCTGTATCCAACTTTTGTTTTTCTCATACATAAAAATAAACCCTCATTTAGTCATTACCAAATGAGGGTCGCATTTAAGAAGTTTTTAGAAATTAAGGAATTTCTACTTCATCTTCTTCAAATTCAGGTTTAACTTGAACAATAAAATCTTGACGATTCAGACCACGCCATAATGCAAAAGCAGTCCCGATATAAATCGAAGAATATGTACCAATAAATACACCGACAAACATTGCAACTGAGAACCAATGCAAACCATCCCCACCCAAGAACATCATGGCAAGAACCACGAGTAAAAGAGTCATAGAGGTATGAATGGTTCGACGTAAAGTTTCTGTCAATGCAATATCGATAATTTCACGAGGCGTAGCCCCACGAATTTTACGGAAGTTCTCACGGATACGATCCGATACCACGATGTTATCGTTGAGCGAGAAGCCCATGACTGCAAGAATTGCCGCAAGTACCGTTAAGTCAAATTGCCATTGAAACAGGGCAAATGTACCGATAATTATGACGATATCGTGAAATAACGACATCACCGCACCCATCGCAAGTTTAAACTCGAAACGAATGGTGACGTAAATTAGCATTAAGATCATGGCTAATGCGAGTGCACCCGCAGAACGAACATAAAGTTCGTTACCAACTTGTCCACCCACCGCATCAACTTTATGAACTTCTACGGTATTGTCTGGTAATTGCACCGCTTTGGTAATCGTACCACTAAGGTCTTCAACGTTCAGGTCTTCTTGTACAGGCATACGCACAATCAGGTCAGTATTACTGCCTAAGGTTTGTACCACCGCATCTTTGAAGCCTGCACGGTCGAGGGCCTGTGCCACTTGAGCTGGCTGCACCGCTTTGGTGTAGTTCAATTCAGCGGAAATACCACCTGTAAAATCTAAACCGAGGTTTAGACCTTTACTGACAATAAAGAAAATACTGGCAAGGGTAATCAACACCGAGAAGATTGCCGCAGGTACGGCAATTTTCATAAATGGGATGATTTTTAGATTATCAGGACGACCGTATTGTTTTGAGTCTTGTTGAGTCAGATTAGTCATATCAATCTCCTTATATACTCAACTTGGTCAAATTACGGCGTTTGCCATAAATGAGCTGTACGATTGCACGAGTCACTGTAATTGCAGTAAACATCGAACAAACAATACCAATCATCAACGTCACAGCGAAGCCTTTGATTGGGCCAGTACCAATTGCAAATAGAATAAATGCAACAATGAACGTGGTGAGGTTGGAGTCGAAAATGGTGTTATAGGCACGATCATAACCCGCCACAATGGCTTGTTTGGGCGATGCCCCCCACAGCATTTCTTCTCGTATACGTTCACAAATCAGGACGTTGGCATCGACTGCCATCCCAATTCCAATCACGATACCTGCAATACCGGGTAGGGTGAGGGAAGCGCCAAGCCAAGACATAATCGTTAAGATCATGGCAAGGTTAAAGACTAAGGCAAAGTTGGCAATCAAACCAAATAAACGGAAGAACACGATCATCCAAATGGCAACCAAAAGGAAACCAATTTGAGTTGAAAGTACACCAGCATCAATATTGTCTTGACCTAAGCTTGGGCCAACTACACGTTCTTCAACGAAGTACATTGGTGCAGCTAATGCGCCTGCACGTAACATAAGCGCAAGTTCAGCCGCTTCTTGTGGCGAATCTAAACCCGTAATACGGAATTGCGAGCCTAATACCGCTTGAATAGTTGCAGCGTTAATCACCACAGATTCAGTATAAGGCGTACGAACTTCTGTTTGTGTGCCAGTTTTAGGGTCTGCGACGTAGCTAATTTTCTGTTTATTTTCAATAAACAAAACCGCCATACGTTTGCCTACAGCACTACGCGTCGCATCTGCCATGAGCTTGCCGCCCGCAGTGTCCAGCGTAATATTTACTTCCGCACCGCCAGAGTCTTGGCTAAAACCAGAGCTTGCATTTTGAACACGCTCACCGGTCAAAATACGATTACGTTGTAACAGTAATTGACGGCCGCTCTCTAAAGATTGAAAAGCAAAAACTTCAGTGCCCGGTGGGGGCGTTTGACCGTTATACTTACCTGTGTATTGGTCAATATATTGATCATTACTATCGGCAACCAAGCGGAATTCTAAATTTGCAGTACGCCCCAAAACACGTTTGGCTTCAGCAGTATCTTGCACGCCCGGTAATTCAACCACAATACGGTTGCTACCTTGAGTTTGTACCAATGCTTCCGCGACACCGAGTTCGTTAATACGGTTACGAAGTGTAGTTAAGTTCTGATTTACCGCATAAGACTGAATTTCTTGACGACGCGCATCGGTATAATTCAGCTTGAGCGTTGCACCTGTTGAAGTTGCAAGCGCTTGTTGGGTAAATTCATTGCCATTGCGACGTAAAAAATCAGTCGCAGCATCACGATCGGTATTATCCGCAAATTGGATAGTGATGGTGTTATTGCTTAAAGCAAGATTATTAAACTTAATTTTGTTGTCACGAAATTGACGACGCAAATCAGTCGCAGATGTTTCCATACGCTGACTAATTGCTTTATCCATGTCGACTTCAAGCAAAAAGTGTACGCCACCACGTAAGTCCAAACCGAGTTTCATCGGTTTAGCCCCAATCTTTTGCAACCATTCAGGTGTTGTCGGTGCTAAGTTGAGGGCAACCACGTAATTGTCACCTAAATCACGGCGTAACACTTCTTTGGCTTTTAATTGCGCTTCCGAAGTGTCTAGGCGTAACAGCGCCGCATTATTGGTAAAACTATTGTCGTGGCTACTAATATTGGCCGCTTTCAGAATTTGCTCAGCTTTTTGCACTATCGTCTGATCAATTTGAGTGCCTGCTTTTGCCCCAGAAATTTGGACAGCAGGTTCATCTGGATACATACTTGGTAATGCATATAACGTACTGATTACAAGTACAACAAGGATCAGTAAATATTTCCATGCAGGGTAACGCATTTGTTTTCTTCTTAAATGAAAAAGTCGTGCATAGGCACGACGATTTAATGATTAAAGGTTATTGAGTGTGCCTTCAGGTAATACCGAAATGACACTGGCACGTTGGACTTTAATATCTACACCACGGCTCAGTTCAACGACTGCAAAGTCGCCATCAAGTTTAGTTACTTTGCCCATTAAACCACCTGCAAACACGATTTCACTACCAACGGTCACGCTGTCAATGAGAGCTCGATGTTCTTTAGCACGGTTTGCTTGTGGTCTCCAAATTAGGAAATAGAAAATCCCAATAAACACAGCAATCATGACGAATTGCATCATCATACCGCCAGCAGGTTGAGCAGCAGGCGCTGCGTGGGCAGTAGAAATTAAAAAACTCATTTCGATTTCCTAAAATTAAAAGGCAAAATTAACAATAAATTCCAATTCGATTTGCAATGTACCTTGTCTTTCGATCAGGCGCAAATCTTGATGCTTTTACTTTACATTAGTCTTCAGGACAAGCAGGTACTTCTAAGCCACGGCGTGCATAAAAGTCGGTGACATAGTCATCAAATGTACCGTTATCCAGTGCATCACGCATACCTTGTGTTAAACGTTGGTAATAACGCAAGTTGTGAATCGTCCCTAACATTGACGCTAACATCTCACCGCACTTCTCTAAATGATATAGATAGGCACGACTAAAGTTTTTACAAGTGTAGCAATCACAATGTGGGTCTAAAGGCCCTTGATCATGGCGATAGCGACTATTACGAATTCTTACCAGACCATCCGTGACAAAATAATGACCATTACGCGCATTTCGGGTGGGCATCACGCAGTCAAACATATCCACGCCACGACGTACCGCTTCCACGATGTCTTCTGGTTTACCGACGCCCATTAAGTAGCGAGGTTTATCTGCTGGCATTTTGACTGGTAGATAATCCAGTACTTTGATCATTTCTTCTTTTGGCTCACCAACAGATAAGCCACCAATCGCATAACCATCAAAATCGACTTCGAGTAAGCCTTTTAAAGATTCATCGCGCAGGTCTTCATACATGCCACCTTGAATAATGCCGAATAAGGCATTTTTATTTTTGAGTTCATCGTGATGATGTGTTTTACAGCGTTTTGCCCAACGTAAAGAAAGCTGCAATGATTTTTGCGCTTCTTCGTGAGTCGCAGGGTAAGGCGTACATTCATCAAAAATCATCACAATGTCAGAATTTAAGACTTGTTGGATTTCCATTGAAATTTCAGGTGATAAAAAGACTTTTGAACCATCAATCGGTGAGCGGAAAGTGACACCTTCTTCTTTGATTTTACGCATAGCACCCAAGCTAAACACTTGAAAACCACCTGAGTCAGTCAAAATTGGTTTATCCCAACGGATAAACTCATGTAGACCGCCGTGCTCTTTAATCACTTCCAAGCCAGGACGTAAATATAAATGGAAGGTATTACCTAAGATAATTTGTGCCTGAATTTCTTCAATATCGCGAGGCAACATGCCTTTGACTGTGCCGTAAGTACCCACAGGCATAAACACAGGAGTTTCAATCACCCCATGTTCTAAAGTGAGTCGACCACGACGGGCACGCCCTGACTGACCTAATTTTTCAAATTCCATAACACATCCTGAGCAAGATCGAAGCTCTGCTTTGAGCGCAGCGCAAGGCGAAGAAACAGTTCGCTGATCAAAAACGGCTATTTTCCTTGATTCTGGAGTGGAGTGCTACTACTAAATGTAGCGAGATTTAAAATAGACTAGATTTGGATTTACAAAGATTACTTTTCAAAGTTTCTATCTTTGTGAGGATAATTTGCTACTGAATTTTCTATCGTGCTTGGCGGCATGGATGCCGTCTAGTTCGACTGCGGTAACAGGGATGTATCGTCAGTCAAACAGAGGATTTTTGCTTACTTTTCATCCTTGAAAAGTAAGTCTAGCTGAAAGCTTAACTTGAAATTGGATGAGAACTCGTAATACGCTGTGATGTAAAAATAAATTAAAAATTCGGCTTATAGTCAAAATTTTCAGTCGCCAAATTATCTT
>DAOMAH010000048.1:0-3894 GCA_035426725.1 Acinetobacter sp. | reverse complement strand
AAAATAAATTAAAAATTCGGCTTATAGTCAAAATTTTCAGTCGCCAAATTATCTTTAAACGGGCGAATGGCTTTTTTCGACAAGGTCATGGTATTGATAAAGTTGTTTGGAAACACTTCAATGTGGTTATTAAACAACTCAACGTTGCGGTTAAAAATCGAAATCGCTGCCCCAACATTTTCATTTTGTTCCTGAATGTCATCCATCATTTTGCTATAAAGCGCATCGGCTTTCAGTTCAGGATAATTCTCGACCACCACGTTTAAGCTACGAATCAATTCTTTGCTCATTTTCTCAATGTTTTGTAATTGAGAAATATCGGTGTCATTGACGTTTAAGTTGAGAATTTGCTGACGTAATTCCGTAACTTTTTCTAAGGTCGATTTTTCGAATTGGGTGTATTGAGCAAGTGTTGATTCAAGGGCTTCTAAGGTTTTGACTTTTTGGCGTTCGAAGTTCGCCACTTCCGACCACGCACGTTTGGTCGCATTAAAATAACGCACAATATTATTTCGGGTAAAAATCGCCCATACAATTAGTACGACAAATATCCCCAAGAAAATAATTAAACCTGTCATTGCCTTTCCCCCTTGTTGTTCTTTCGATCCACTATGAAATAATGTTGAGCATGAATTGTTGAAATCGTTGGTAATGCGGCATGGTCATGGTGCGCAAATGTCCACGTAATGCAGGAATATCATGGATAATTTGACGTTTACTTGCCGTCTGAAATAGGTTCTGCGCGCCCAGATAACATACGATTGGCTCTTGGTGATGATAAATTAAATCACCTGTAAAATGTTGAAAAAAATCATGTAATTTTAAGGTCATACTGGGGCTAATTTCTTTCGCGAGTTGATGTTGATCAAGCCCAAAAATATTGAGTTCTTTGTTGATCATAATGTCGCTGCTTTCCCACGAACTGGTATAAGGGGCAAAAAATCGCGAGCGTTGATTACTGACTGCAATTCCGAGTGCAGGCATTTGGAAGATAAAAGCCCCCCACAAGTCTTTATGAATTTCTTTAACAATTTTTTGATCGGTGCTTCGATCTTTAATAATGGTCGTTTCGCTGACGTAGTGATATTGAAAAACTAAAACTTGATGCTCGGTTGTACCATCATGCCAAGTGGTCGAGGCATAATGCGTAATTTCGTTGGAAAGTGTACCGCGGTTAAAAACTGGAAAATATTGTTTTAATTTGCTCATCACCAATAAGGGTTGCGCTTGGATCGGCAAATAAGCTGGCAATTGCTGAAACTGAAAACCATAACGTAATACGGTAATACGTTCTTCTAAATATTTAATGACAAGCGTTAAAGGTTCAGCAGGTTCATAGAGTAAATAAGCCAAAAAACCAGTCAAAAATGCCGCTAAAAAGCTCCAAATAAATTGAATATGTGGATGCAAAAAATAGCCAAAGAATAAACAGCCCACACTGGTGATGCCCAACAAATAGGGCAGGGCATTAAAAAAACGTAAACCATGATCTTCACGCCAAGGATGCAAGGCATCTAAGACATCTTGATCACTATGCGATTTTTCACCAATGTCCCAAAGACGAGCGATATTACGGAACACTTGCGCATTTTTTTTACGAGTAAAATGTAAGGCTTGTTGGACAGTGTCGATTGGCATAGCTGTATTTAAATCAGGTATTTAATTTGTCGACTAGCATAGCATCACCATAGCTAAAGAAACGATAGCGTTGTTCAACAGCATGCCGATATGCCGCTAAAATATTGTCTCGATTTGATAAGGCCGACACCAACATTAACAAAGTTGATTCAGGTAAATGAAAGTTGGTAATTAAACGGTCAACGACACAAAATTGATAACCCGGATAAATAAAGATTTGCGTATCACCTGTCCACGCTGCAATTTTACCTTCATTGGCTTGAGCGGCACTTTCTAATGCACGTGTCGCAGTTGTACCTACTGCAATCACTTTATTACCACGTGCTTTGGTCGCTAAAATTAGATCAATCGTGCTTTGTGGAACATCACACCATTCACTGTGCATAATATGATTACTAATATCATTGGTACGAACTGGCAAAAACGTACCTGCACCAACATGCAGGGTGACAAAGGTTTTCTGAATGCCTTTCGCCGCTAATTTTTCCAGTAAATCTTGGTCAAAATGCAAACTCGCAGTCGGCGCTGCCACACTGGCAATTTTTTCAGGGTCATGAAATACAGTTTGATAACGTTCTGTATCAATCGCTTCGGCTTCACGGTTGAAATAAGGCGGAATTGGCAATTGTCCATATTGATCTAACACGGACAAAATCGGTTGTGAAAATTCCACCACAAATAAATTTTTATGACGACCTTGTACAGTAACAGGTACTGAATCTGCACCGACGTATAGTGTCGCTCCAGCTTTTGGCGAGTTACTGGCTTTGATATGGCAATGTGCGGTGTGTGTGTCCAACATGCGCTCAACCAAAACCTCAATTGCACCACCCGTTGCACGTTTGCCTTTTAGGCGGGCTTTCATCACTTTGGTGTCATTTAGCACCAATAAATCGCCGGCTTCGAGCAAATCAAGAATATCGGTAAAAGCATGATCGTGATGTTGACCGTTTGCATCCAAATGCAACAGACGTGAAGCACTGCGGCTGTCTAAAGGATAGCGAGCAATGAGTTCATCTGGAAGTTCGAAAGAAAAGTCAGAAAGTTGCATGAGGTTTTTTTACCGAAGACTAGATATGAAAAAACCCCAAACTTTTGTTTGAGGTTTTTGAATTTGGTTGCATAAACATTATCTTTCATGAAAAACATGATTGTTATCATATTTTTGGTCCCGAGGGTCGGACTCGAACCGACACGTCATCTCTGACAGCGGATTTTGAGTCCGCCGCGTCTACCAATTTCACCACCTCGGGAAGAGTGCGATGCTTTGTGTTGCGTATCATAACGTGTTTCGTTGGCTTGTCAATGTGTTGCTGTATTGATTGTTGATTTTTAGATCATTTCAAAAAGGAAAATTGTTAGGTTCGCGCTCAATTCTTAAAAACAGAGTTTTCATAAACGATCTACAAGGCATTTGTGAGCAGTGTATTTTTTATGTTTTTAGACGAAAGTTAGGTGGGTTAATTGTATTTTATGTTAAAATTTGTTAATGATTAAAGGGTGCCACTTTTAATAACAACGATAATATTCGAGAGGCGAGCATGGCCATTCAATTATTAGATTTACAGCACATTGAAAAGCTCAGTGCTTGTAAAATCGCGCTGACTCTAGGGGTTAATTCTCCTCAAAATTTACTCGACCAATTTTTGCAATTCAATCGTCAATTGGCGCAAGCAAGTATCGCACTGCTTTCGTTTCATCAAGAACCTTATCTTTGGCATCGCTGCCCTGAACATTTAAAGGCCATTGAGACCTCAAAAATAAGCAAAAGCTTAAAAACGCTATTTTTAAATGATGATTTTGTTGATCAGTCACATCCTCAATATTCAATCTTATTAGAATTTTTACAGCCATTGAACCTTAAAGTTCAAGGGGCAGTCGCATTACATTTACGTCATCCTGATGAGAGTTCTTTAGGCTTTTTAATTTTATGCTATGAGCATATTCAAGAATCCACAGCCATACAGATCCAACTTTTACAATCTTATTGCAGTCAATTCATGCAGCAATTGGAATTGAAATTTAACCACGATGAATTAAAAGAGTTGTATGAACAGGAAGCAGCACTGAATTTTAGTAAAACCAAATTTTTCTCTGTGATTTCACATGATTTACGCGCGCCATTTCATGGTTTGTTAGGATTCTCTGAAATTTTGTCTAAAGAGCGTGACACCTTGGATGAATCGAGTATCCAAAATATAGCCGATTATCTTCACGATACGTCCCAGTCTACTTATAACTTATTAGAAAGTTTAC
>DAOMAH010000047.1:0-9406 GCA_035426725.1 Acinetobacter sp. | reverse complement strand
AGCGGATAAAGAAGACAAACAACCTTTGGCTGGCTTAGGTTTGGAATATAAATTCTAATCCTCATTTCTTCACTAAAAACACCCTTTAAGTCTAACTTAAAGGGTGTTTTTATTTCTATTTCATAAAACCGTCATATATACTGCATGGGCTGAATAAACTAAATTTGCTTCAAAAATCATAATTCAATTATTTGGCATATATAGCGACGGATTGCCTATAAATAAGCCTTTATTCAGCGTGCACTCATCTTAAAGTTGTATTTCATAGTTGAATTTAATTTTCATTTTTACACTTTAAGTCATTTTTAAGTTTTCTTTCTTACCTTAGGCAGGCTAAGAAATCCATTTTTAGATTGTGAACCTCATGCTGCTACAAAAACTCAAAAATCGAACTCTATCCATGTTTGCATTTAATCTATTACTTGCAATTTGGCTTTGTATTTTTCTGAATATTGGTTTTTATCAAAAAATTCAGTCTTTAACACCTTATACAGGTATCAAAGCGCATTTATTTGTAGCAGCTACTGCTATGGTTTTGGTTGCCGCCTATAACTTGATTTTTCAGTTATTTAACTGGAAATGGACGGTGAAACCGCTTGCGATTGCCTTAGTTTTTATTGGCGGTTTTGCCTCTTATAGCGTGAATTCTTTGGGTGTTCTGATCACGTCCGATCAAATCCAAAATTTAATGCAAACCGATATGGCAGAAGCACGTGATACGTGGTCATGGCATTTGGTGTTGTGGACACTGGGTATGACCGTGTTGCCGATTATTGCAATTCTATGGGTTAAGATTAAACCAGAACCACTCCTTCGCCAAATATGGAAAAAGATCATTGCTGCGATTGTTTCTTTTGCGATTGTGGGTGGATTACTCTTTGTTTTTTATGTTGATTTCGCGCAAATATTTCGTGAGAACCGAGATTTAAAAGGCATGATTTCTCCGCAAAATATGATTGCGTCTTTTACCTCTTATTATAAAAAGAAAGCCCCGAAGCAAAAATTACCTTTAGTGATGTATGGCGAAGATGCAAAATTAAATGCAACACCTTCTGCTTTACCAAAATTAATGGTGTTGGTGGTCGGTGAAACAGCACGCGCTGAAAATTTCTCGCTTAACGGTTATACGAAAAACACCAATCCAGAATTGTCTAAACAAGATATTGTTAATTTTTCTCAAGTCAGCTCTTGTGGGACAGCCACAGCAGTTTCAGTACCATGTATGTTTTCGGGTATGCCACGCAAAGATTATGACGAGCGTTTGGCAAGCCATCGTGAAGGTTTACTTGATGTTGCCAAACGTGCAGGTTATCAAGTCACTTGGATTGACAATAATTCAGGTTGTAAGGGGGCTTGTGATCGTGTTGAGCAATTCAAAATTCCTGAACCGCTTAAACAAAAATGGTGTAAGGATGGTGAATGTTTAGATGAAATTTTGGTCGATAGTTTAAACGCCTACATCTCAACTATTCCTAAAGATGATACTCGCCCACATTTGGTCGTTTTACATCAATTGGGCAGTCATGGCCCAGCGTATTACAAACGTGTTCCACCACAATTTAAGCTGTTTAAACCGACCTGTGATACCAATGCAATTCAAGGCTGTACTCAACAAGCGTTAATTAATAGTTATGACAACACACTGCTCTATACAGATCACGTATTAAGTGCTTTGATTGATACATTAAAGACCACGACGCAATTCCAAACTGGGTTCTGGTATTTGTCTGATCATGGTGAATCGACAGGAGAAAGTGGCATGTATTTGCACGGTGCACCGTATGCGATTGCGCCAACACAACAAACCCATATTCCAATGTTGATGTGGTTTTCAAATGAGTGGAAAAAACAGGCTGAACCACAAATAAAATGCTTAGCCAACCAAAGCCAGCATCCATTGAGCCAAGATAATTTATTTCCAACCTTGTTAAGTCTACTTGACGTAAAAACCCAAGTAATTGATCCTAAAAATGACATGTTAGCCACATGTGCTCATTCCTAAACTGAGTTGAAATCATGACCAAAATTTTGATGATTGAAGATGATTTTATGATTGCAGAGTCAACATTGACCTTGTTGCGCTATCATCAATTTGAAGTGGAATGGGTCAATAATGGTATTGATGGATTGGCACTGCTCAGCAAAAACGCTTTCGATTTAGTGTTGCTGGATTTGGGCTTGCCCCTCATGGATGGCATGCGAATTTTAAAACAAATTCGCCAACGAGCATCCATTCCTGTGCTGATTATTTCTGCGCGCGATCAACTGCAAAACCGTGTGGATGGTTTGAATCAAGGTGCAGATGATTATTTAGTCAAACCTTATGAGTTTGATGAATTATTAGCACGAATTCACGCTTTATTGCGTCGTGGAAATACCGAAACAGCTGTATTTAAAAACCAAGCTCAAATACTCAAAACAGGGGATTTGACTTTAGATGTGGAGCAACATTTGGCGATTTTCAAAGGCCAGCAAGTTGATCTTTCAAATCGTGAATGGGCAATTTTAATTCCGATGGTGACACATCCGAACAAAATATTTTCCAAGACCAATCTTGAAGACAAGTTGTACGATTTTGACAGTGAAGTCACTAGTAATACCATTGAAGTTTATGTGCATCATTTGCGTGCTAAATTAGGAAAAGACTTTATTCGGACGATTCGTGGTTTAGGTTATCGTTTAGGGCAACCTTAATTGATGAAAAATGTGCGCTCTTATTCGCTCAAACGACGCTTAGTCTGGGGGACTTCACTCTTTAGTCTTTTGCTCGGCTGTTTGCTGATTTTTACGGCTTATCGCATTGCTTTACATGAAGTTGATGAAATTCTCGATACGCAAATGCAATATATGGCGGAACGTTCGGCAATTAAACCACTGAGTCCAATTGCCAGTCGTGTCGAGTTGCATCGTAGTTATCATGAAGAAGATTTATTGGTCGATATTTGGGCTTATCAAGACCAAAGTCATTTATGGCACCAAACACATTTACTCGTTCCACCCGTGAAGCAAGCTGGGTTTTATACACAAGAAACACCACTCGGTAAGTGGCGTGTCTATGTCATTCCGCTGCAAAAATATCAAATTCAGGTGAGTCAGCAAGAAAAAATACGTTACGCTTTTGCATGGGAACTGGCAGCAACCATGTTTGTGCCTTATATCCTATTGTTGCCATTTGCGATTTTAATATTGGCGTTTATTATCCGTTTAAGTTTAAAACCTTTGGATGATTTCAAAACAGAACTGCAACAGCGTGATTCTGAAGGTTTAATACCTATTGATAGTCATCATTATCCGCAAGAATTGATTCCAACCATTGAAGAAATGAATCGTTTATTTGAACGTATTCAACATGCGCAAGCAGAGCAGAAACAGTTTATTGCCGATGCCGCCCATGAACTGCGCACACCTGTGACGGCATTGAATTTACAAACCAAGATTTTGATTCGCCAGCTTCCTGAAAATGATGACTTGCAAAATTTAAGTAAAGGTTTGGCGCGAATTCAGCATTTGGTCACGCAGTTATTGTCATTGGCAAAACAAGATGTGGCATTGAGTTTGGTCGAACCGAATACACAATTTTGCTTAAATGATGTCGCGCTAAACTGTGTGGAGCAGCTTGTCAATTTAGCCATGCAGAAAGAAATTGATCTTGGTTTTGAACGTAATGACCACATTGAAATGCTCAGTGTAGAGTCGACTGTACATTCGATTATTTTTAATTTGATTGATAATGCAATTAAATACACGCCGAATCAAGGCATTATCAATATTTCGGTGTTTAGTGATCAGTCGAATTTTGCTTATATTCAAATTGAAGATAGTGGTACAGGCATCGACCCAGAACACTATGATAAAGTGCTAAAACGCTTCTATCGCATTCATCATCATTTGGAAGTGGGCAGTGGGCTAGGCTTATCTATTGTCGATAAAGCGACGCAACGTTTGGGCGGAAGCTTAACTTTATCGAGAAGTTTGGATTTGGGTGGGTTATCGGTTTTGGTAAAATTGCCAAAAACCTTAGCGCATCCCTAATACAAAATAAAATTTACGGTTAAGCGGAAACGGCTTCCGCATGCTGCTGTAAATATTTTAAAAACAGGACACATTTTTGGATGCGTTTGCCGTCATTACCGACTTTATTGACATTGAAACGTAATACCCAATGCAGGCGTTTTCCAACCTTGTAAACATCGCGATAGACTTGAGGTTCATCTCTTAACGCTTTAAATAATACTTGGCTTGCGTCCATTAACTGTTCAAATTCAAAATGATAGGCCGTTGAAAATATAAACAGTAGCCAATCGCGCACAAAGCAATCATGCAAACTTAAAACGTCGCGAGGGTCTGTTTCAAAATCAATAAAACTAAACTGGCGATGTTCATCAATTAAAATATTGCGGGCAAAGGCTTCACTTAAATAGCCGCCTTGTTGATGTATGTGCTGAATCGCTTGAATGGCTTGTTCAAATAGTAAGAATTTTACTTCAGGATTTTTATGACAAGTGGCTAAAGCTTGATCAAGTTGTTTGACTTTACTTTGATGTTGCGAGCCAATATCTTGCAATAAAATGCCTTTATCGGCAATGGCAAGGACATTTGGCGTTGACACTCCCAGCGCTTTGAGTTGCTGAATGCGTTTAAATTCACATTGAATGGCAGTCTTCCCACCCTGATTTGGAACAGGACTGAGTGCGCCTAAATTAAAAATCTTGGCTAACCACTTTAATGGAATATAAAGCCACAAGCCATGACGTTCGGATGCTTTTTTTAACCACACAGTATAAAGACCTAATTCGTAAGGTTGAATTGAGGCATTTTGAGAAGGCAATGTAGTTTCTAAAAAGGATTGAAAGTCAGACATACGGCAGAAAAAATATCCCAATAAATTTAAGTCAGTTAGCGTTCAAACTAGAACGCAGTTCTCACTTTAACACATTGGGCGAATTGAGCGGTACTGAATTACGTTGTGCAAAAACCAAATGATAGCGATAGCTTAGTGCATAACACAGCAGATTGATCGCCATACAAATCCATGCTGTCCAAAGGTTATGACTGAGAAAATGTGCACCACGCATCATCTGCGCCCAGCCCATGGCAAAGCCTAATACCACGCCGCTGAATAAATAAAACCACGCCAGTTTTTTCTGATCTAACCGAAAAATAAAAAAGCCCGTGATGAGGGCAAAACCTGTACTGGCATGTCCACCTGGGAAGCAATGTCCTGCTGTTGCGGAAAAATTCCAAATAAAACCTGTTGAAGTTGCGGTGGTCATTGCCCACGGGCAGGCGTGCGCTGCATGTGCTTTGATTAAACCAATGACACAGGTACACAGCATACTGACTGCAAAAAAGTAACCATATTGCCAACGCTTTGCTTTGAGTTTCTCGATTTTAAAAGAGGCACACCACAGCACAAAGAAACTTAAATATACGGCGGTCAAAACTTGCTTGACATAAGTATGGTTGAGTTTGGCTAATGCCCAATCGCCTTTTAAGGGAAAGCTTCCGTCTGAACTGACCCACGGTTGAATCAAATCTAAATCGATTTTTCCGCCGACTGGGAACAGGAAAAAAATCACTAAAAAACTGATCAATAATAAAAGGCTAGACTCTAAAAAAAAGCGTGATTTGCAAACCATAAAGCAGACAATCTTAAAGCAAGAAGAATGATGCTATTTAAATCAACCAAACTTAATCTGCTCTTAAATTGGCATAAAAAAAGCGACGTTTCCGTCGCTTAAATTTGAGTGAAAATTAGAACATGGATTCTTCAGAGTTGGCTGAAATTTTATGAATGGACAAGTCTGCACCGCGATATTCATCTTCTTGAGAAAGGCGAAGACCTATGGTGACTTTTAAAATGCCATACACGACAAAACCGCCCGCAACGGCAATAAAAATACCTAATCCTGTACCAATCAACTGAGAAATCAACGACACGCCGCCTAAACCACCGAGGGCTTGCTGACCAAAAATTCCTGCTGTAATACCACCGAATGCACCGCACACGCCATGCAAAGGCCAAACACCGAGCACATCATCTATTTTGAGTTTGTTTTGAGTATAGGTAAATAAATACACAAACATCGCACCTGCCGCGCTACCAATAGCCAATGCACCAATTGGATGCACAATATCAGAACCTGCACAGATAGCAACTAAACCTGCCAATGGACCATTGTGTAAGAAACCTGGGTCATTTTTACCCATAAAGTTTGCAGCCAATGTGCCGCCGACCATTGCCATCAAAGAGTTGATCGCGACTAAACCCGAAATCGCTTCGACCCGTTGTGCGCTCATGACATTGAAGCCGAACCAACCGACAATCAAAATCCACGAGCCTAATGCCAGAAATGGAATAGACGAGGGTGGGTGTGCACTGATTCGACCATCATTTCGATAACGACCATGACGCGCGCCGAGCAAAATCACCGCGACTAAGGCAATCCAACCACCCATTGCATGTACCACGACCGAACCTGCAAAGTCATGAAAACTCGCACCGAATGTCGTTTCTAGCCACTTTTGCAAGCCGTAGTTACCATTCCAAATCATGCCTTCGAAAAAAGGGTAGATCAAAGCAACTAAAATCAAAGTCGCAAGGGCTTGTGAACGCATCTTGGCACGTTCGGCAATTCCGCCTGACACAATTGCTGGAATTGCTGCCGCAAAGGTGAGTAAGAAGAAGCAACGCATGAGGTTGTAACCATGATCTGCTGTTAACGTACTGCCCGCATGGAAAAAGTTTTGTCCATACGCAATCCAATAACCCACAAAAAAGTAGGCAATCGCTGAAATCGCAAAATCAGTGAGGATTTTACTCAGCGCATTAACTTGGTTTTTGTGACGGACAGTACCGAGTTCTAAAAATGCAAAGCCTGCATGCATTGCCAAGACCAGTACTGCACCGAGCAGTAAGAAAAATAAATCGACGTTTTGCATAGTGATGCTCAAAAAAAGTGCTAAATTTTATTTTGGTGCAAATAATTGATTCATTTTTGCACCAAAATGGATTTAGTAAATCTAAAAACTCAAGCTGTAGCGTGGCAACTCAATTTGATGAATTCTACAATGCAAAAAACGCACCAATTTATAAAATAAATTATAATTTTGGTGGAAAATGGTGCATTTGGTTAAAAATAGCACATTTAATGGTTTGTGTAGCAAATAGTCGGGATAATCGTGTACTCGCTTGATACTTCAAGAAACGAATACCTTGTTTCGACGCAACAGAACATGCCGATCTATGTTCAAAGAATGGTTTAATACTTCCTATGATTATTGCGACACGTTTTTATTTTAGGCGGATGAGTTATGTCTTTTGATCTCAAAGTCAGTTTAAAGCAAAGGGCTGAACCTTCCTCACAGCAGAAAAAGCTGAATCGACTAATTGATCAGATAGAACAGCAAAAAATTAGCCTTGCCACATGGCAAAATGCCCAAGCCGAGATTCAACAACACACACGGCAAAAACTGATGCCTGTGTATAGCGAGCTGCATGAAATATTGTTTCAACAGTTAGATCAGCTTTGGAGCTTATTGCAGCAGCATGATTTTTCCAAAGCCGACATGCAACAACTCGATGATAAAATTGCTCAGCTTGCTCAATTGTTAAAGCGTTCCAAAATGTTGAGGGATGAACAGTTAAAACTGGTAAAGCAGATAGATATTTTTTATCAGCAACAGGCGCAGCAATCATCGAAAAAGAATAAAAAAGTACAGTCAGTTAAGTTTGAACAAGATGAAAATTCTGAGCAAAGTGCAGCATTAGAACAAGATGAATTTGAGCAGTATGCTGCCGAGCAGCAACATGCAAGAGAACAAGCCAAGCAACTTAGACAGCAGCAAAATCGAGAACAAGCAGAGCAAATGGCTGCCCAATCATTAAAAACTGTTTATTTAAAAATTGCTGCGATGATTCATCCTGACCGTGAGCAAGACGAGACCAAGAAAGAGGAAAAAACCGAGTTGTTCCAACAGGCGAGTCAGGCTTATGAACAGCAGGATTTGTTTTATTTATTGAAACTTCAATTACAGCTAGA
Source organism: Acinetobacter sp. (assembly GCA_035426725.1). Lineage (GTDB taxonomy): Bacteria > Pseudomonadota > Gammaproteobacteria > Pseudomonadales > Moraxellaceae > Acinetobacter. The sequence continues at coordinate 1,364 of DAOMAH010000047.1, read as the reverse complement.
ACAGAATAAAGGTGTAGGAGCTAAAGAGTTATCAGCGGAGCAAGTGAAGTTTTATAAACTGGCTTTGGATGTACAAAGTCAGCAGCTTGAAAGTCAAATTGATGAAATTTTAGATTCTTTTCAGTTGGCGAAAAAAGTAAAGACTGAGCATGTGCATATTGGTGATGTGTATAAAGCCATAGATGCGGATTGTGCTGAGTTAAAGCAGCAGTTGAAGTGGGAAAAAGAACGTTTAAAGCATATGAAGAAGGTGAGTGGGGTGGAGATGTTGTTGGGGCATGGGGTTTTGTAAGCTTTAAAAACACCTCTCCCTAACCCTCTCCTAAAAGGAGAGGGAACACACATTAAAATATTTACTTTGATAAAATTAGATGCTGCTCCCTCTCCCTTTGGGAGAGGGCAGGGGTGAGGGTAATTAAAATGGAAAATAAAAAATGATAGACCCAAAACTACTCGAATTCGCCAAAATCATGCGAACGAATGCCACGGATGCAGAAAACCTGATGTGGCAATTGCTTCGTGCTAAACGATTTATGAATCTTAAATTTCGCAGACAGCATGTGATTGCGCCATATATTGTGGATTATTACTGCCACGAACTGGGCTTAGTGATTGAGCTAGATGGTAGTCAGCATGGCACGGATGATGCAATTGCCTATGATGCTGAAAGAACCAAGTTTTTAGAGGCTTTAAATTTAAAAGTTGTAAGGTATTGGAATAATGAAGTTTTAGGGAATACTGAAGCTGTTTTGGGTGATTTTTGGAATATTTGCTTCCATTTGAAAAGTAAAAGCACTTCTCCCTACCCCTCTCTATGAGAGAGGGTTAATAAATTTTGAAAAATCTAAATAGTTATAACGATCAGATTTCTTAATAGGAGGTGTGTCATATACGTAGTCAATAAAATGCTTCCAAGATAAAGGTTTGGTGTCATCAATTACTTTATCAAGAACAGCTTTTACCTTGACATCAATTTTTGGAGTTTCTCCGTTATATTCAATAAGAGTTTTATCAGTGCCGTAAATTGTTCTTGTTGAAACAACTCTAACTTCTGGATCATTGTAAGCTGTATCAACAACATCGGTTACATAAGGGCCAAAATTATCAAAGTACCAATTAATTTCAGATAATTGGTGACCAGTAGACTTAAAATTTTCCCAGTCGGCAAGGTAAATCATTTTAGTCAGGCGAGCTTTTGATAACTCTTGAGAGTGAGGATACATACTGCAAAAATATTTAATTAAATCATTTAATGAGTAAATCATTTTGCTCCCTCCCTTTGACAAGCATTTATTGTTTTTTCATAGTGTATAAGTTGACAAAAACAACTAAACATGCGAAAAGACATTTTTGGTTAAACGATG
>DAOMAH010000046.1:3809-9451 GCA_035426725.1 Acinetobacter sp. | reverse complement strand
TGGCAGAGGATCAAGGACTCGAACCTTGACGAACGGTTTTGGAGACCGTCATGCTACCATTACACCAATCCTCTATTACAGCGTGATTAAGTTATCATATCAAACTTAACCATAAAAAAAGCAAGATAGTCTTGCTTTTTAAACTTGGTGGGGGCGAAGAGACTCGAACTCTTACACCTTGCGGCGCTGGAACCTAAATCCAGTGCGTCTACCAATTTCGCCACGCCCCCGATGGATGTGTATATTAGAGTTAAACATTTCGAGTGACAAGTTTTTTTTATAAAAAAATGACTAAATGTCTAAATAATCAACAAAACCTATAACTGTGTTTATTTTTAGCTCAAGTTAATATTATTTAACATGTTTTTTGCTTCAGAAACGTTTTTAAGGCGATATTCGCGGTGTTTTTGCGTTAATCCTTGAAGTAAAGGTAGAAAATAATTGAGCTGTTTTGGAAATTGTATTTCGAGTTGTTGACAATGTAGAACTGCCCAATCACGATAACTATTGGCTCGTAATTTAGTTTGCGCCATCCATTCGTATAGAATTATTCCGAAAGCATAAAGGTCACTTTGTACACTTTTACTTTGCCCATGAAAAAGCTCGGGTGCCATATAATGTGGTGTAGCGTTCATTTCTGAAATCGGACTTTGCCGTTTGAAACTTTGTTCAAAATCAATAAATTTACACGCATTATCCATCTGCCGAAAATGATCAGGTTTTAAGTCCCCATGAATCCAACCTAATTGATGTAACTCATTCAAACTATCTAAAGCAGTTATGATTTTTTGCTGAATGGCTTCCAGACTTTTGAGCTGAGAGATGTCTGTGAAAAAAGGCTCAACATCTAGCAAGATCAACCCTTGCCCCTGATCTACGATGGACTGAAATGCCGTGTTTTGATCAAATTGGACAACTTGATAAGGCAACAATAAGTTTGAATGAATTTTTTCGTTCTCTTGATAAAATTCTAATTCACGCTGAAAAGCCTGCTCTAAGCCTTTATGAATATTAGGTTCATGAAATTTGAGCCAAAATTTTTGTTGCTCAATACGAAAGGTATAAATTCGGCGTCCTGAAGCATAACTACGACTTTTCATGACTAAGGTCAGGTCTTGCAATTCTATGCTTGGATCAGAAATCCATTGCGTAAAGCTCATTGGGCTGCTGTTCTTTTTGGGTTTGCAATAAGCTTAAACATGATTCCAAAATTTTACCAATCCGTGCATGAATCTCAATGGACGTGATCTTTGACCAAGTCGCATGCTCCCCTTCTTTTTGTAAAATATTAAAGAGTGCTGGTCGTGGGTTTTGCAACATGTAACTAAAATGTCTTAATCCATATTTGGCAATAATATTAACATCACCATAATAACGTTGCCCTAAAATGCCATATCCATGATCCAAAACACGGCGAATTGGGAAAAAACTTCCTATATAATTCCGAGTTAAATCCATCATTTCCATACCAAATACTTTAGCTTGTTCACGCACCATTCGTTCTGGCCAACTGCGCAAATCACGACGGAAACGCTCCGCATCACTTTGCATGAATGGCACCACGTGCGGATTGACCTGACTGGCAATGGTGTAATTAATATTGTAGAGCCGTGCCATTTTTTCTTGTGGGAAATCACTGCGCATACTGCCATCGACCCAGCGTGTATTGGATAAATAAGGCGTGTGTTTGCCGTCATAACGCTTACTGGTCAATCGTACAGGTGGAAACAATATAGGAACTGCACAAGATGCTAAAACAGCACTCCACACCAACACATTGGGCGATGTTAAGGCATTCATAATTCTTGGATTTTGTGAGGTCTTATAGGGTGCAATCACAATATTAATATGTCGTTTTGACTGTTGGTAGGCTTCCGCGAAAGTCACATCACCTAGATTTTTCATTAGGAATTTTTTTAAATACATCACATCGGCAATGCCACCTTGCCCTTTGACGAGTTCACTTAAAGATCGAAACTTAAAGGCTTCGCTAAAAAAATGTTCTCCTGTTAGTAAATCTGGGATTTTGTCAGGATCAGACACTCCGATCATTGATGCCATAATTGAACCAGCACTCGCACCCGATAGTACGTGTGGCATTAAATCTTGTTCCAGTAATGCTTTACATACACCTGTATGAAATAGGCCTAAAGTTGAGCCGCCTGAAAACATTAAAGCTGGCTGACCATAGGCTTTTAAACATTCTTCAAAAAATTGGATTTTTTGTTCTACGCCAAACGTTAAACATTCAGTTGCAACCAAATAATGCAAACAAGTTGCGACTTCATCAATATAATCTTCAATAATTTTTTTAGTGCCAACATAGGTTTCAGTAAACAACATCGGATGACCAATATTGGCAATATCGTAGGTTAAACCTTCTCGAAGCACATAAACCAAATCGAGCGTTCGATGTTGAGCACGGTATTTTTTTAATAAGTTATAACGTTTAGATAAAATTGCAGCATCAAAATATGGCGATTCGTTATCATATTTCCACGCTTCTGCGCCTGATTCGACATCAAGCTGTAGTGCGATTTCTTTCCATTCAGCATAAGACATTGCCTGTTTTAAGGCATTTTTCAATTCAACAACTTTATGCTCTTGATATTTATTTATTTTTCCATTGCTTGAATTGAACATTTGTTATCCCATTTTTCATCATTTGTTCTAAACTTATTCCTATACAATGCAAAAAGCTGAGAAAACAATCAAGAGTGAAAGCGATTAATTGCAGTATTTTTACGGATATTTCCTATATTTTGATTGGAGCAATGCTAGTATCGCTAGGCATAGATCACTGAATAAGGTTTGAATTTATGGCAAGTTTGGATTTACCCGAAACGATTCTACAATCTCTCGCCAGTGTATTGACCCAATTACAACAAACACTCCCTGAACCGAAACAAGCGACTGATTTTTCTGCAATTGCTTTTCGATGGGAACATCAGCAATTGATTGCTATTACACAACCTAAGCAAATGTATTTGGATGATCTCAAAGGTATTGAACGTCAAAAAGAAAAAATAATTCAGAATACACAGCAATTTTTACATGGTTTACCTGCCAATGATGTTTTGCTGACAGGGTCTCGCGGTACAGGAAAATCATCCATCGTGCGTGCGCTTTTGACCGAATATTCAACGCAAGGTTTACGTTTAATTGAAATTGAACGCGATGATTTATCCGATTTGCCTAAAATTCAAAAATTGATTGCCGATCGTAACGAAAAATTTATTGTTTATTGTGATGACTTGGCGTTTAACGCGGAAGATGAAAATTATCGCAGTTTAAAAAGTGTTTTGGACGGTTCACTACAGTCTGGGTCGAGCAATTTTATTATTTATGCGACCAGTAACCGCCGCCATTTATTGCCTGAATTTATGCATGAAAATACGCCTGTCCGTCGGGTCGATGTGCCTCAATATACTGAATTGCATCCGCAAGAAGCGATTGAAGAGAAGATTTCCCTATCGGATCGTTTTGGTCTGTGGTTGTCTTTCTATCCGATGGATCAATCGCTGTATTTAGACATTGTGGAGCACTATATTCGTAAAGCCAATTTGGACTATAACGATACGGTGCGTGGTGAAAGTTTGAAATGGTGTCAGGCACGCGGGCAACGCTCTGGACGTGCAGCCTATCAATTCTCTAAGCATTGGATTGGCTCGCAAAATTTAGCGAAGCTAAATATGAATCCTGCTCAATCATTCAATTAAAAAGACGAAACTTAAGCAATAAAAAACCAGTTCAAGAGAACTGGTTTTTTATTTACCGAATAACGAGCAAATTATGCGTTGGTTTCAGCAGGAACTTTTGCATAGCTTACGCCACACATTTGTTCTGCGATACGCAAGACTTGGCAGCTATAGCCAACTTCATTGTCGTACCAAACATAAGCAGTTAAACGGTTGCCAGAAGTAATCGTCGCTTGAGCATCAAATACACCTGCTGTACGCGAACCGATAAAGTCACTTGAAACCACTTCAGTCGAGTTGGTATAGCCAATTTGACCTTGTAAGTTTGAGTTAACCGAAACTTGACGAATAAATTCGTTCACTTCTTCACGATCAACTTCTTTCTCTAGGTTTAAGTTCAAAATAGCAAGAGATACATTTGGTGTCGGTACGCGAACCGAGTTACCTGTTAATTTACCTTTCAAACCTGGTAAAGCTTTCGCAACTGCTTTTGCAGCACCAGTTTCAGTGATGACCATGTTTAACGTTGCAGCACGACCACGGCGGTCTGCACTGTGGTAGTTATCAATTAAGTTTTGGTCATTGGTAAATGAGTGAACTGTTTCCACGTGACCATTTAACACTTTGTATTTATCATCAATTACTTTTAACACTGGGGTAATTGCATTCGTGGTACAGCTTGCCGCTGAGATGATTTGATCTTCATCTAAAATATCAGTGTGGTTAACGCCATACACGACATTTTTCATTTCGCCTTTGCTTGGTGCGGTTAATACAACACGTGCAATGCCTGCGCATTTCAAATGTTGACTTAAGCCTTGTACATCACGCCATTTACCTGTGTTATCAATCAATAGAGCATTTTCAATACCATATTCAGTGTAATCCACTTCGCTTGGGCTAGATGCATAAATCACTTTGATGAATTGACCATTGGCAATCAATGCTTCATTTTCTTCATCTACCGAAATTGTTCCAGCAAATGGGCCATGAATAGAATCACGACGTAATAAAGATGCACGTTTTTCTAAATCACCGTCAGATGATTTACGTACCACAATTGCTTTTAAGTTTAAGCCACGGCCTAAACCTGACTGCCCAATAATTAAGCGCGCTAAAATACGACCAATACGACCAAAACCGTAAAGCACAACATCACGATGTTCAGCAGCAGTTGAATTACCTTCAATTGGCGCAACTGCTTGTTTAACAAAAGCGTTTACATCGCCGCCATTGTTTTTATAAGTAACTGCCAATTTACCGATATCAACTTCACCAGAACCAATATTTTCAACGTTCATTAACGCTTCTAGAATTGGAAATGTGTTAACCACTGAAAGCTCAACATCAACCATACGTGTTTGACGGTGTGATTTTAAAATTTGGATCACTGAACGGTTAATTAAAGAACGACCGTAAACAGAAACAACAATATTTTTCTCACGGTATAATTGACCAATTAAAGCAATCATACGTTCCGCGATTTCTTCGCGGTTTTTCCAACGACCTTGGTGTTCTGAGTGTAGGGCGATGATAGTGTCTTTGCTCACAGTGACGTCCTCTAATTTGTATATACTGGGCGTGAATTTTTAAACGCCATAATTGTAATAGAATTATCATCAAGATTGAATCAAAAGCTGCATATCTGTTCGACGATTTTTTCTAAATTCAGGATAAATCGAACAAATCTAGATAGTTATTTTAAACATAACCTTAAAAAATATTTCGCGTTTAAGCTTAAACATCGGCGTTATGGACGATGTTCAGGATAAATTACATCGCTCACGTTATAACCTTGCGATTTAGCGTAATTTAAATACTCTTGAATCTGTTCTTTTTTGAGTTGTGGCGTCCGCGACAATATCCATAAATATTTACGCTTTGGCTCTCCGACTAAAACGGTTTGATAGTCATCATCTAGCTTTAAAATCCAGTAGTCCCCTC
>DAOMAH010000046.1:0-3709 GCA_035426725.1 Acinetobacter sp. | reverse complement strand
CCGACTAAAACGGTTTGATAGTCATCATCTAGCTTTAAAATCCAGTAGTCCCCTCTTCCCACAGGAATCCAGCGCACACCTTCTGGTAGGAAACTAACGCGTAATTTGCTGTTAAAAGGCGCATTGGAGACAAAGGCTTCCCCAACACTACGTTGTAAATTACCTTCTAAGTCATAGCACTTGTTATCGACCACAATATTGCCATTTTCATTTAAGGTATAAGTGGCGGTAATGTCGTAAATACACTTACGCTCAAAGTACATCGGCTTACGTGCCACTTCGTACCAAACACCTAAGTATTTGTCTAATTCCACTTTTTCTACAGCGACTAAAGGTTTGGGTTCTGCAAACGCCGTCGAACTTGAAAGCAACCCTGCAACAAGCAGCCCCAATAATGTAATTTTTATCAGTCGTTTCTGTGGTTTTTGGACATGATTTAAAAAGGACATATGCCATCCTCAAAATTGTTATACGTCATTCAGCATTCTGTTTTGTTTGAATTACAACTCACAGTTTATAGTTAAAAAACGAGATGGTATGTATGACTTTTGAAGATGGCGACTAATCACGATTGCAACATATAGGCTTTGAGTCGCAAAATTTCATCACGTAATCTTGCAGCTTGTTCAAATTGCAATTCTTTTGAGGCTTTCAACATTTCCTTTTCAAGTTTAGCAATGTGTTTAGCAAACAATTTTGGATCAGACACAATATGTTGTTCATCTGCGCTCATTGAGTTCGCTTGTTCTAAGATTTTTACATCAATTTCGTCATCGGTCAGCACTTCGCCTGTATCAATTTCCTTAATAGTTTGACGAACTGCACTACGTGGAATAATGCCATGCAAGGTATTAAATTCGATTTGTTTATTACGGCGACGATCTGTTTCATCAATGGCTTTTCGCATCGAATCGGTGATGCGATCTGCATACAGAATCGCTTTACCATTTAAATTTCGTGCTGCACGACCAATAGTTTGAATGAGAGAACGCTCTGAACGTAAGAAGCCTTCTTTATCAGCATCTAAAATTGCAACCAAAGATACTTCGGGCATATCTAAGCCTTCACGCAATAGGTTAATCCCGATTAGTACATCATGCACACCTGTGCGTAAATCGTGAATAATCTTCACTCGCTCAACCGTATCAATATCTGAATGTAGATAAGCGACCTTAATGCCGTATTCTTTTAAATACGAGGTTAAATCTTCAGCCATTCGTTTGGTCAAGGTCGTCACCAAAACGCGCTCATTCAAGACCTTGCGAATATTAATTTCTGACAAAACATCATCGACTTGCGTCAACACAGGACGAACCTCAATTTCAGGATCAATTAGACCTGTAGGGCGAACCACCTGCTCCACGATTTGTTGTGATTTTTCTAACTCGTATTTGGCTGGTGTCGCACTCACAAAAAGCGTGGTTGGAACAATTCGCTCCCACTCTTCGAATTTCATTGGACGGTTGTCCAAAGCACTTGGCAGACGGAAACCATAATTTACCAAATTTTCTTTCCGCGAACGGTCGCCTTTATACATTGCGCCAATTTGCGGAACAGTCACATGCGATTCATCAATAATGAGTAATGCATCTTCAGGAATATAATCAAACAGCGTTGGCGGAGCTTCTCCAGCCGGTCGCCCTGAAAGATGACGTGAATAGTTTTCAATGCCGTTGGTATAGCCCAATTGCTGCATCATTTCTAAATCATAGCGGGTGCGCTGCTCAATCCGTTGCGCTTCTAATAATTTGTCGTGTTCTTTGAAAAATTGAAGCTGATCTTTTAACTCATCTTTAATGGTATCAATGGCACGGGTTAAATGATCTTTCGGCGTTACATAATGACTTTTAGGATAGATGGTCACGCGTGGCACTCTACGTACCAATTTCCCTGTTAAGGGATCAAACCAACGAATGGAATCAACTTCGTCATCAAACAATTCCACCCGAATTGCATCTTTGTCTGATTCTGCTGGGAAAATATCAATAATCTCACCCCGAATCCGATAAGTACCGCGTAAAAATTCAAGCTCATTGCGGCTATATTGCATTTCCACCAAACGACGAATAATCTCGTCACGACTGACGCGATCACCCTGCACAATATGCAACAGCATTTGCATATAAGCATTTGGATCACCCAAACCGTAAATCGCCGACACCGATGCTACAATAATTGCATCACGACGTTCTAATAACGAACGAGTTGCCGATAAACGCATTTGGTCAATATGGTCGTTAATGGCAGAGTCTTTTTCGATAAAGGTATCTGATGAAGGTACATAGGCTTCTGGTTGATAATAATCGTAATAACTGACGAAATACTCCACCGCATTATTAGGGAAAAAAGCTTTGAACTCGCCATAGAGCTGTGCCGCGAGAGTTTTATTATGCGCCATAATAATGGTTGGACGCTGGGTTTGGGCAATGACATTTGCCATGGTATAGGTTTTACCTGAACCCGTGACCCCAAGCAGCAATTGATTGCGAAAACCCTGTTCAATCCCACTGACCAATTTTTCAATCGCTTGTGGCTGATCACCCGCAGGTTGAAAACTGGTCACTAACTCAAAAGGTTGGTTTTCGCTCACAAGCTCGTTCCTTTACTAAAACTCAATCTTTCTTTATGAGGGAAATTACACTGAATTTAAAGTCTTTAATCTTTGAATTATGAAATCTTTTGTCATGTTCAATTTCGTATATTTCACTTGACCCGCATCTGAATCAACTGCAACATGAACTTATACACTAATTAAATGATAACAATATGTCTTACCAATATCACGATGAAAGCATTGTCACTGAACTGCCCGAAGATACCGTGTTCGTGTTTGGCAGCAACCTCGCAGGCATACACGACAGCGGCGCAGCCCGCGTTGCGGCGCAACATTTTGCAGCAGTCAAAGGTGTTGGACGTGGTTGGGCTGGACAAAGTTTTGCAATTCCAACGCTGAATGAACACATTCAACAAATGCCGCTATCTCAAATCGAGCATTATGTTGAAGATTTTAAGGTTTATGCTAAGCACCATCCGAAAATGAAATACTTTTTGACAGCTTTAGGATGTGGTATTGCTGGTTATAAAGTTTCAGAAATTGCCCCTTTATTTAAAGGCATTCACAACAATGTGCTTTTCCCTGAATCATTTCGCCCTTATATCGAAGAAGATGCTGTTTCCCAATTTCCAGATCTCACCACAAAAACTGTGCAGGCTTTTATCACGGATGAGGTGGTTTTTTACTTCAATCATGGTTATGAATCTTTTGATGAAGCCTTAAATCAAACGCATTTGTCGGCTGCTGAAAAAGCCATTGCTTTGGTCGTTTTAAATGAAGAACTCTATCCGCGTGATCGCTATGGACGTGGGCGTGAACATGAAATTAACGATATTTTAGCTAAATTGAATGGAAAAATTTTCCATTTTGAACATCATTCTGAAGGAGCAATGACTTTTGTCAGCGTGATTATCGCTCTAATGGAACTGTACGATATTGATGAATATGATTTTGTAAAACTTTGGCGCGGTGAACTAGAAATTCAACACCCTTTAAATCGCCGTTAAAATTAAAAAGCCAATCAATTATGATTGGCTTTTTTCTAGCGTTTACCCATTGAACGGCGTGTTCCGCGCGGTGGCATAAACGTTCTGTCGGCATATTGCTCAGGTTTTGGACGTACATGATTATGCACGGCATCTTCTTCAGATTCAT
>DAOMAH010000045.1:0-9711 GCA_035426725.1 Acinetobacter sp. | reverse complement strand
ACTTCTTCACATTGCGCTAAACCCGCGACCAATGCCATTCGAACATGACTTTCACCCGGATTACCCTGTTCAGTATCACGTGATAAATAGCGACCAGGAAGAACTTGAATATGGGCTTTCTCCATTAACTTCTTAGCAAAGGCTTCATCATTTTCAACTTTGAGCCAGTAATAAAAACCTGCATCTGGTTTTTGTAAAGGCAATAAATGACCTAATTCAGATTGGAATAATTCAAATTTGGCACGATATTGTTGACGATTTTCTTCTACATGCGCTTCATCATTCCACGCAGAAATTGAAGCCAATTGATGCTGTACAGGCATCGCAGCACCATGATACGTCCGATATTGCAAATAAGGTTTCAGTAATGCTGCATCACCTGCGACAAAGCCCGAACGCATGCCTGGCAAGTTTGAACGTTTTGATAATGAATGAAACACGATACAGTTTTTATAATCATCACGTCCCATTTCTGCACAAACTTCGAGTAATCCTGTCGGTGCTTGATCAAACCAAAGCTCGGAATAACATTCATCTGATGCAATGACGAAATCATATTGATCAGACAGCGCAATCAATTTTTTAAACTGTTCTTTCGATAGCACGGCACCTGTAGGATTTCCCGGAGTACAAACGAAAAGTAGGGCAGTCTTTTCCCATACTTCAGCAGGTACAGCATCAAAATCACCTAAATAACCATTTTCTTCAGTGCAATTAATAAAATACGGTTTCGCACCTGCCAGTAATGCAGCACCTTCGTAAATTTGATAAAAAGGATTTGGCATGACGATATACGGCGCATTTTCTCGATTAATCAGGGCTTGAACAAAAGAGAAAATGCCTTCACGTGTACCAGAAACAGGCAAAATATGTTCTTCTGCACTAATTTGATTCAATTGAAAACGGTTTTTGAGCCAATGTGCAATACTTTGGCGCAGTTCAGGAATGCCTTTACTATTGGGATAAGTAGATAAATGAGAGAAATTGGCAATAATCGCTTGTTTTACGAACTCAGGCGCAGGATGCTTTGGTTCACCAATAGATAGCGGAATCAAAGGCAAATCGGCAGGTTGAATGCTTTTGAACAGCTGATTTAACTTTTCAAAAGGATATGGATGCAATAAAGACAAACTTGAGTTCATAAACAATAGCCTATCAAAGTCTCTCCTTATCAAGGGGGAGATTTAGAGGGGGTAAATAATCTTTAAGATGGATTACAAATTTGGTTCGATGCTTCATCTAAAGCTGATGTTAATGTTTCAGCAAAGTTTTTCACTTCTTCATTTGTCATCACAACGCCATTCTTCTTGGTGACAAAGAAAATATCTTCGGCACGTTCACCCAAAGTGGCAATTTTCGCAGAATGAATATCGAGTCCTTGCAGCATAAACAATGCGCCAATTCGCGCCAAGAGTCCGGGTTGGTCAAGTGTCGAAATTTCCACCATGTGCTGCTGTAAGGCAGGGTTGAGCGTTACATCGACGGTATTGGTGACATCAAAATGACGTAAATGACGTGGAATACGACGCTGCATAATCCCCGGATATTGGTCTGAATGACTCAGCGCATCGACCAAAGCTGCTTTAACTTTACGTTCACGATCTGGGTCTGCCAAGACATTGCCAAAACGATCTAAAACTAAATAAGTATCCAAACTAAATGCAGTGCTAGCCGTAATAATTCGTGCATCGAGTACATCTAAATTCATACGGTCTAAAACTGCAACTGTGGTTGCAAATAGATTCGCTTGATCACGCGTGTAAATGAAGATCTGTAAAGCATCTTCGGCTGCATTGCGGTGAGCACGTAACAATACTAACGGTTCGGGATTATCGCCGTGTTGTAAAATGGCTTGGGTATGCCATGCAATTTCATTGGCTGATTCTTTGACGAAATATTCATCGCCCAGTTCTTGCCAGACTTTTTCAACGTCTGCCAAAGAAAATTGATTGACCAAAAGTTCACTGGCTGCAAATTTAGTATCTTCAATCAGCATTTGATAATCCACTGGACGACCTAAGCCAGAACGAATTACATCTCGCGCTTGCGTATACAGTTGGCGCATGAGAGAAGCACGCCATGTATTCCATAGCTTAGGATTGGTGGCATTAATATCGGCAACGGTAAGGGTATAGAGATAGTCTAAATGCTCCATATCACCGACTTTTTCAGCAAATTCTCTTATTTCATCGGGGTCTGAAATATCTTTTTTCTGTGCCGTGAGCGACATCAATAAATGATTATTAATCAACCATGCAACGAGTTTGCATTCACGTTCGGTAAAACCATGCGCACGACAGAATTCGATAGCATCAAGCGCACCAAGTTCACTGTGGTCTCCACCACGTCCTTTGGCAATATCGTGGAAAATCGCCGCCATATACACAATATCTTGTCGTGAAATGCGCTGGAACACCGAACTTACCACAGGGAAATCTTTCGTAAATTCAGGTTCTTTGAATCTATTCAGGTTACGTAACAACAGCAGTGTGTGCGCATCGACCGTATAAATGTGGAACAGGTCATATTGCATAAGACCTGTAATTTGCCCAAATGCTGGAATGTAATTGCCTAAGACGCCATAGCGTTTCATAGCAACCATCGTGTCATACAAGCGGTGGGGTGAACGAATAATTGACATAAATAAGGCACGATGATCGGGGTGATCTCGGAATGTTTGATCAATTCGTTTCGCGGCAAGCACCAATAAACGTAGCGTACGGGCACGAATGCCCTTAATTTCAGGTCGATTTGCCAGTAAATAGAATAATTCTAAAATAGCACTTGGTTCTTCTGAAAAAACTTTGTGATGTTGTACGGCTAATTTGCCATCTACGATTTTAAAACGCTGATTAATATCTATAATTTGACGTTCATATTCAGGTAGGCGAGGTGTAATGACCGACTCATTGAAATATGCCAATAGCATTTCACTCAGGGTAGAAACCTGTTGAGCCGCCCGATAATAGCGTTTCATAAATTGTTCAACGCCATAATTTTTGGGCTGACCTTCTTCACGAACATAACCAAATTTTGCTGCAATTTCATGTTGATAATCGAACAACAAACGGTTTTCATCACGTTTTGCTAGGCGGTGTAAATGGGTGCGAATTTCCCATAAAAAGCTTTCGGCTTCTTCAAGTACGGCTAATTCAAATTCGGTGATAAAGCCTAAATGTACCAAGTCGTAAATCCGATTAACACGGAAATGCCGCTTGGCAATCCAACCGATTTGATTGATATCGCGGATACCACCAGGGGCATTTTTAATGTCGGGTTCTAAATTACTTTCGGTATTGTTGTGTTGCGCATAGCGTTTGGCTTGCTCTGCCATTTTGGCATCATAAAAAGTTTTATCCGTCCATGTCTGCGCGACGATACGACGTGGCCATTTTGCCAAATGTTCATTGCCCGTGATCAATCGTGCTTCAATGAGTGTCGTTGCAACGGTTAAATCATTGGTGGCTTGTTCTACGCAGTTTTGAATGGTACGAACGCTAGTGCCCGGTTTGAAATTGCCGACATCCCATAGCGAAGATATGAATGTTGAAATCAGTTTTTCTTGTTCTTCATTAATTTCATCTTCCGACAAAATCATGATGTCTGTGTCTGAAAAGGGCAGCATTTCATGGCGACCATAGCCGCCAACGGCAAATAAACCCAATTCAGTTTGATTTAATTCTGCATGATTCCATAGAAAAATTAGTGCTTCATCAATTGAATTAGAGCGCGCTCTAATCACATCTCGAATTGATGTTCCATTTTCATAACTTTCTTGCAATTGCTTTTCTACATCCGTCCGCCATTGATTAATCGCTTGAATATCATGGTGGCTGCTAACATAGTTCAACAAGGGCGAGGTATTGATCATGAAAATAAGTCTTCTATTAAATTTCCCTCTTTATACAAGAGGGATTTAGGTTATTTTAAGCGTTGGTGTTCACGCTCACTTGGTCTGCTGCGTTTTTGGCTAACTCACGTGCAAGATCAGTTGTTTCAGCACGTGCTGTTGCAACCCCCATTCGACGACGTTTAAACCCTTCTGGTTTACCAAACAAACGTAAATCGGTATTAGGATTTGTTAAAGCAAGATTTACACCACTAAAACTCAAATTGTTAGCATCGACACCTGCATAAATGACTGCACTTGCAGCCACACTATGACGAGCTGTATTCACAGGTAAACCTAAAATAGCACGTGCATGTAGTTCAAATTCACTTTGGAATTGTGAGGCTAATGTCACAAGGCCTGTGTCATGCGGACGAGGTGAGACTTCGCTAAACCAAACTTTATCGCCTTTTATAAATAACTCGACACCAAAAATACCACAACCACCTAGAGCCACAGTCACTTTATGTGCAATACGTTTAGATTCTTCTAAGGCTGCAACGGTCATTGCTTGAGGTTGCCAGCTTTCCACGTAATCGCCTGCATCTTGACGGTGTCCAATTGGGTCGCAGAAATGCGTTTCAATTTCACCTGTTTGTGGGTTTTTCGCACGAACAGTTAACAATGTAATTTCAAAGTCAAAATCAATTTGTGATTCAATAATCACCGTGCCTTGATTAACACGACCGCCTTGCATTGCATATTCCCAAGCAGCATCAACTTCAGCAAAGTTTTTAACACGTGACTGACCTTTACCTGAAGATGACATCACAGGTTTTACAAAGTTCGGATAACCAATATCGTCACATGCAGCACGGAAACTTTCTAAAGTATTGGCAAAACGATATGCCGAAGTCGGTATGCCCAATTCTTCTGCCGCCAAACGACGAATGCCTTCACGGTTCATAGTGAGATTAACGGCTTTTGCAGAAGGAATAACAGTTGCGGTTTGATTTTGTTCAATTTCAATTAAAACTTCAGTCGCAATCGCTTCAATTTCAGGAACAATCAAATTGGGTTTAATTTTTTCTATGAGTTGCTTTAACTCAGTCGCATCAGCCATATTCAAAGTATAAGAATAATGCGCAACTTGCATGGCAGGCGCGTGATCATAGCGATCGGCAGCATGAACTTCGACACCTAAGCGTTGTAAAGAAATAACAACTTCCTTTCCTAGTTCTCCAGAACCTAACAGTAAAACTTTGAATGCAGATGACTGAAGTGGAGTTCCAAGGGTGACGCTCATGCGTATTATCCTAAGCTGATAAATTTGTGCTTAAGCATAGCAGAACTTAAGCTTGAATTAAGCTGATACATTAGAAAAAATGGTTTTTGTTAGACAATAATATTCAAGCGATTATGTTTTCAGTAATTTATATGTTGACTTGGTAATTCAATGTTAATTCATCAGCAATTTTTCCTCGAATCCCTCAGTTTGATTGAGGGGTTTCGAAAATCGTAATTTCAACATCTTGACCTGCAATTCCACTTTGTTTTTCAATATTTGAAAAGAGTGTTTGAATAATATGCTTTTTAGATTCGATCGTTCTTCCCTCAAACATTGAAATTTCAATAATTAGATAATTTTCACTACGATCATTTGGGTAGATAAAGTCATCGTTTTCTAAGGCAATAAACCGCTGGAATTTCTTTTCTTCAGGATAATGTAGGCTTTCTACTAAGGCACGATGAATCGCATCTGAAAGTTGAACTTTATGTTGGTCTAAAGTTTGACGTAGTGCATAAATTTTTATTTGTGACATGCGTATTTTTATCTCTGATTAATAAGTAATATTGATTGAGTATTCGCTTTGAATTGTCTAGCATAATGCCAAAATGTTTTCTTGGCGATTTGTTATGTTTAATACCAAAGCTCATGTAGTAGCGATTTTTTGTAGTACTTTTTTGACTGCATGTAGCAATGGAAACAATGAACCTGAGAAAAAAGTAGAGATAAAACCTGCGCCGAAATTAACCAATGATGCAACCGTTTATGCTCAAAAAGCATGGGCATTAATGAATCAGATTGATTCAACTCTTTATAAAAAACAAATCACTGAAATTGAAGAAAAAGTCAGAAAACCTCTACGCCAACTGAGCACTGACTGGCGCATAAACGTCAAAATGACCGATTCTGTGACGGAAGGAAAATATGCGCTGTGTCGAAAAGCCTTAACAAGTTTAGATACTTGGGCGAGGGAAGTGAAAGATCAAACTAACGCAAGTACGCAAAAACAAGCCAATTACGAACGTGATAAAGCACAATGTAAAGATGCGATAGATAACCCAGTTTTAGGCAATACATCACCTAAATAATAGGCTTAGGTGGGGGCGTACCGCGTAAAATGTATAAGTTTATTCATCTAAATTTGCGAGTTTTTTGAGTTTTTCGAAATCCAGAATCACAATTTTTTTAAAACCTACGTCAATAATGGCTTGTTTCTCTAAAAGGTTCAGTTCTTGGTTAACCGTTTGCCTAGAAACGGTAACCATGTTAGCAAGTTGATCTTGTGAAATATGAATGATGAAATCTTGAATAGAACGACGATTACCATAACCTTCTAAAATAAATAGTAATTTTTGCGATAAACGTTGCGCCATCTTTTGAGTTTGAATCGCAATTTTTTCTAAAAATAAATATCTTAATTTTTGACTCGTTAAAAGCGCAAAATAATACCAATAGGTCGGTTGCTGTATTAAAAGCTGTTTTAACGGTTCGGCAGGAATGTGTAATACAAGACTTTTCTTTAAGGCAATCGCATCATGTGAGCATGGTTGTTGATCAATCAACGAAATTTCTCCGAACCACATGATTGGTTCTGCAATAGCAGCAATTCTTTCGTTACCATGAATATCGATATAGCTCAAACTTATAGAACCTTCGAGCACGCAATAAACACCATCAAATAGATCTTGTGCATGAAAAACAGCCGTGTTCTTTTCAATCCATTTCTGTTTACTATGTTGAATAACAAAGTCTTGGAAAGGCATTGGAAGATGACTAAACCACGTATTTTGCTGTAATTGTTCAATATATCCGATGTCTATCACCCAAGCTCCTTCGCAAAAATTCATTTGTCAGTTGGTTGACAACTCTCTTTGATAATTTGTTGTAAGGGGAGAAAAATGACAAATTTGGAACGTCTATTGAGTCAATACGCAGCGTATCACTTAAACAGTAATAATATTGTGACTCATTTTATCGGTATTCCTTTAATTGTCTTTTCCATATTATGTTTAACTGCACGATCAGGCGTAGACATATCAGGAATCGCGATCACACTGGCAATGGTTCTGATTATTTTAACCAGTATTTACTACTTGTCGCTTGATAAATTTTTTGGTGCATTGATGCTAGTTTTACTGGTATTGGCGTATCCATTGGCTTTGAAAATTGCAGCTTTGCCATTGTGGAATTGGTTGGGTACCAGCGTTGCTATTTTTGTCGTGGGATGGGCATTTCAGTTTGTAGGGCATTACTTTGAAAAGAAAAAACCTGCTTCCGTCGATGACTTAGTTGGCTTAGCCATCGGCCCACTTTTTGTTTTGGCAGAATTTATCTTTTTATTGGGTTTTCGAAAAGACTTACATCAGCGCATATTAACAGAAGCGCAAAAACAGCGTGCGCAAATGGATCATCCATCTCATACTGTTTCTTGAAAATGATTGCGTAAGGAAAAGCCGAAATGAAAATTTCGGCTTTTATTTTGTAAATCAAAGTGCACTGATTTTACTGCATGAGAGATCAGATAAAATTCTCAAAAATTTAATAAAAGCACTTAAATATTTGAATACACTTGAATCATGGTTTTTGATTTTCTAAGTGCTTTGGCTTGGTACATTAGTTTATCTGCCACTTTTTTAGCGTCTTCGAGATTTTCATGTAATTCAGGCAAAATCGCGACACCCATACTAAAATCGACGCCATATTTTTGCTTCAAACCACTTGCATTAAATAATTCTCTTAAGCGTTCATCATGCTGTTTAGCGTGTTCTTCATCTGTATCCAAAAGAATGATGGCAAACTCATCACCACCTAAACGCGCAACGACATCTGTATTGCGAGAGGCTTGCTTTAAAAGTTGTGAAAATTTAACTAAAACTTCGTCACCACGTTGATGACCGTAAGTATCATTCACTTGTTTAAAACCATCTAAGTCAATGATCCCAATGGTGATACTCGATTGTTTCCGGTAATTTAATTTACGTAAAATTCTGTATTCAATATCAAAAGCTCGGCGATTATCCAAACCTGTGAGTTCATCTTTCATGGCTAAATTTTTCATTGCCAGCCAATTTTTATGGACATGGGACAATAAATAAGCAACGATGGTAAAGAAACCAAGACGGACTAGCGCATTCCAAAATGGAATGATTGGGTTTGAATAATGATGACCTGCGGTAGAATCGGCAATGAACCAAGTTACACCTGCCAACACGATGGTCAGCATGGTAATTTTAAAATTGTCGTACCAGGAGGCAATTGCAATTGGAGTAAGGTAAAACACAGAGAACGAATATTCATAACCTGTGAGCAGGTCAATAATGCCGAGCATAACGATAAAGATTAAAATCAATAACCTGCGTAATGTTGCATCATAAGTAAATATTCGTTCTAAGGCTTTTACCATATTTTGACCTGAATAAGCTTATACGTTGAAACGGAAGTGAAGGACATCTCCATCTTGAACGATGTATGTTTTACCTTCTAAACGCCATTTTCCAGCTTCTTTGGCGCCATTTTCACCATTATAGTGCACAAAATCATCATAAGAGATACATTCAGCACGGATAAAGCCTTTTTCAAAGTCAGTATGAATCACACCTGCGGCTTGTGGCGCAGTTGCACCTTGTTTGACTGTCCATGCACGAACTTCTTGAACGCCCGCTGTAAAGTAAGTTTGTAGACCAAGTAAGGCATAACCAGCACGAATGACGACGTTTAAACCTGGTTCTTCCATACCCATCGCATCTAAGAATTCAGCTCGGTCTTCATCTTCGAGCAATGAAATTTCAGCTTCAATTTGGTTGCAAAGTGGAACAACAATTGCGTTTTCTTCTGCCGCTAATTTTTTAACAGCTTCTAAATGTGGATTATTTTCAAAACCATCTTCCGCAACGTTGGCAATATACATGGTTGGTTTCAAGGTCATTAAACCAAAACCACGCACCAATTTGCGTTCATCATCATCGAGGTCGGCTGCACGTGCTGGTTTGCCTTCATCAAGTAAAGGTTGGATTTTTTCCAAAACTGCTTTGGTTGCGACAGCTTCTTTATCACCACTTTTTGCAGATTTAGCTAAACGAGTAATCGCTTTGGCAACTGTTTCTAAATCGGCAAGTGCTAGTTCTGTATTAATGGTTGAAATGTCATCAAGTGGGTCAATTTTACCGTTTACATGAATGACGTTTTCATCTTCAAAACAACGAACTACGTGCGCAATTGCATCGGTTTCACGAATATTGGCAAGGAATTGATTGCCTAAACCTTCGCCTTTCGATGCACCAGCCACTAAACCTGCAATATCCACAAACTCCATTGAAGTTGGAATCACACGTTGAGGTTTTACAATTGCAGTCAGTTTATCTAAGCGTGGGTCAGGTACAGGAACAATGCCTGTATTCGGTTCAATGGTACAGAATGGAAAGTTTTCAGCAGCAATGGCAGCTTTAGTTAATGCATTGAAAAGTGTAGATTTACCAACGTTCGGCAAGCCGACAATACCGCAATTAAAACCCATGAAACCACTCGCAATTGTGTTATTTAAAAATTGCCGCTGATTTTACATGAAAGCCATGACAAAGTCATGGCTCGTAGAGAA
>DAOMAH010000044.1:2552-9982 GCA_035426725.1 Acinetobacter sp. | reverse complement strand
GGCTCATCTTGATCCAAATGCATCTGACGATTGACTTGGTTAATCAGTGCATGCAGGCTGATATCACCACTAACCAATGCCACCAAAATATCATCACCCGATTTAAAGTTAAAATGAGATGAATAATCTTTTAAATCAATACTTTTAGGATGAATTGCAAGGCGAGCAAGTTCTTTATTGAGTAGTTCACGGCCCACTTCAATATTTTTACTACGATCTTGCTGTCTAAACCAATGTCTTAACTTGTCACGCGCACGTGCAGTTTTAATATAACCTAAGGAATTGACCAACCAATCACGGTTCGGCTCGCGATCTTTCTTGGTTAAGATTTCAACCTGCTCACCTGTTTTTAAGGCATAGGTGAGTGGCACATAGCGTTGGTTGACACGTGAGGCATAGCATTTATTGCCGACTTCAGTGTGCACATGATAAGCAAAATCGAGAACGGTTGAGCCACGCGGTAATTCTTTAATATCACCGTCACGACTAAATACATAAATCTTTTCAAACGTTTCAAAATCTTGAATATGATCAATGCCATTCGATTCTTCATCTTCACCGTGCGGTGTCGTTTCCGTACGTTCTTGATAATGTTCCAAAACGGCACGCAAAGAATGTAAACGATGATTGAACGAATGGTCAGTATTCTTCTCACCTTCTTTATAACTGAAATGCGAACATACACCCAACTCGGCTTCATCATGCATTTCAAAAGTACGAATTTGGACTTCTAAAGACTTGTTTTCGGCAATCACCGCGGTGTGTAATGACCGATATCCATTGGCTTTGGGATTGGTGACATAATCATCAAACTGATGCGGAATATGCCGCCAGAGTTGATGCACAATACCTAAAGCGTAATAACAATCGGGCACGCTTTGTACCAACACACGTACAGCACGAATGTCATAAAGCTGATCGAAGCTAAGGCTTTTGCTTTTCATTTTTCGATAAATCGAATAAATGTGTTTCACTCGCCCCGTAATTTCAGCTTGAATTTCATGTACATCCAATTCGCTTTTCAGCTTATCAATCACTGATTGGATATAGTGCTCACGCTCCAAACGTTTTTCGTTCAGCAATGATGCAATTTCTTTGTAACGCTCTGGTGCTAGATAACGAAACGCAAGATCTTCAAGCTCCCATTTAAGTTGGGCAATCCCCAAGCGATGCGCCAATGGCGAGTAAATAGTTAGAATTTCACGTGCGACACGCTCTTGGCGTTCTTTACTGGCATTTGCCAATTCACGTAAAGCATAAGTACGTTCTGCCAGTTTGATCAGAACCACACGGACATCTTCGGTCACCGAAATCAGCATTTTATAAATGCCGTTGAGGTGTTCGCGTTGATTATTATTAAAATGATCTTCTAAACGTTTATTTTTTTCAATGAGATCGGATAATCTACCCATCGCAAGCGTGCCTTTGACCAAGCCGAATACTTGCTCACCAAATAGCTCTTGAATATCCTGCAATGGAATCAGACCTTCGCGCACACTTCTATACAACACCGCTGCGGACAACGTGTCTTCATCCACATGAAGATGCGCCAAAATATCCGCCATACCAATACCTGTACTAAAGGTATTACTACGATGATTGACTGTGGTAGTTAATTCTTTCTCTAAGGCAAGTTGTGCAACTTGTTGAAGCTGGATTAGTTCTGCACCACCCAAAATCTCACGCACTCGATCTAACCAAGAGATAAGACCACTTTGCGCTTCAGCGGCATGTTCTACAGTCGTTTCCTCAGACAGCTCATGCAGCCGCCCAGGTAATTGTTCACGTACTGTGACCATACCAGTCTCCTTTGGATATATCACTCATATTCTAATCGCTTAGCTCTTGAGGTTTAAAAACCCTCTCAACTTTTTCAAATAGTGCAATGGATTCCACGTGTTCTGTGTGGGTAAACATATCCATCACCGCTGCTTTTTTCAGTTGATAACCATATTGTGCCAGTACACCTGCATCCCTTGCCAGTGTTGCTGGATTACATGAAACATAAACGATTCTGCTCGCTCCAAAATTGGGGATAAAGGGCATTAGCTCCAATGCACCCGCTCGAGGAGGATCAATCAATAATGCATTAAATCCTTGTTTCGCCCAAGAATGATGCGAAAAGTCTTTTGTTAAATCTTGTGAAAAGAAGATTGCTTGAGTCAAATCATTTGCTTTCGCATTTTCTGTAGCTCGCTGCACCATTTCCTCACTTGCTTCGACGCCGACCACTTGCCCCGCCTCACCTACACAGCGCGCGAGAGGTAGTGAAAAATTTCCCAACCCGCAAAACAAATCAAGCACTCGCTCGCCCTGCTTTAGCTGTAGCAATTCACATGCCAAAGCAATCATTTTTGCATTCACTTCAGCATTGACCTGAGTGAAATCTAGCGGTGAAAATGCAAATTCCACCCCATCAACATTATAATGCAAACGCATGGACGCATGTGCATCATCAATACGATGGACACTGTCTGCGCCCGTAGGCTGCAAGTACAATTGCCACCCCTTTAATAACGAAAATTGACGCAATTGGTTGACGTCTGACGCATTTAATTCCTCTAAGTGTCGAATGAGTAACGCAACTTCATTATCACCCATTGCCAATTCAATATGACCAATATGTGCTTTCCCTGCTAAATCTTCGAGTCGTTTTCTTAACTCAGGCAAGCTATCGGATAAACTTTGATCAAGCACTTTGCACTGTTGAATATCGGTTAAATGATTGCTGTGATGTTCACGAAAACCCATCACCAAACGATTTTGCTTGGCGATATAACGCACGCCAATACGCGTCCGACGACGATAATCGGTTTTCGTCGAACGGATCGGTGCAAGCCATTGTTCAGGTTGCAACCCTGCAAAGTGCTGTAGATGCGATTGCAATACATTTTGCTTTAAACGAATTTGTTCATCGGGATGAATATGCTGCAAACTACAGCCGCCACACACGCTAAAATGCGGACAAATCGGCTCGATACGTTGTTCAGACGTTTCACTCAGCAACTCCACCATTTCCGCTTCTTCTAAGCGGCTGGTTTGATGCGTGATTTTCGCTTTTACCGTTTCGCCGACTAAGGCATAACGAATAAAAACCTTTTTACCGTGCTTTTCTTTGGGATGATCTGGATGCGTTCCATAATGCGCAATTCCTCGCCCTTCATGCGAAAAAGCTTCAATTTGAAAGGTATAGATGGATTGCTGAACTGGACGCTGCTTGGCTTGCTTTTTCAAAAGATCAACCTAACTTTGGGGTGCAAATGTCTGTGCGGTAAAAACAGTATGAGACGAGGTCTGTTGCCAAACCTTTAAAAATTCTGTTTGTTGCGTTTGAGTTTGTAAATAATCAATGGTCGATTCGACCCACTGTTGATGATTTTGCTGATTCATCTGACCTTTCAGCAGCAACCAACGTAAGTAAATCAGCCATGTATTGAGCACATCACCTTCACAATAACTGCTCAGTTTTAACCATTGTTTGTCACGAACGTATGCAGGAACGTGATAACCTGATTCTCCGCGTTTCCCAGGAAAACCAAGCAAACAGGCAATATCATCTAATTTCTGAAAATGACGACCATTAAACATTGCCATCACATCCATTAAATCGACATGGCGGTGATGATAACGATTTTGGTAATTGTTAAAGCGTTTTTGCTGATCAATTTCACCTTGATCAAAAAGACTCGGGGCTGACAAGCCGTGATACATCGCACGGAATAAAATCACAGGCAAATCAAATTGTGAGCCATTCCAACTAATCAGCGTCGGTTGTTTTTTGTCAAAAATGGATAAAAATTTTGATAATAATTCGGCTTCGGTATTTTGCTCTTGGCTGAATGAAAATAACCGAAAGCCTTTTTCATCAATCCACAATCCTGAAATACAGACAATTTCATGCAAGGGTAAACGCTGAAAATCCATTCCAGATTCTTGACGGCGAATTTTAGTCAATGCCTGATCGACATCAGCTTCAGGCAAATCAAGATGATACAGATGAGCCCCGGCCTTTAAATCGGTAAGGGTTTCGATATCAAAAACCAGTATCGGAAAGCGTAAGCTCATCTTAAAAACTCTTTAAATTCCATGAAACTCCGCCCTTTCATAAAGGTGAGGAATATATTCTACAAGGGGAGTGATTTTAGTCCTGAACTGAAAATAGTCCAGTTGATAAATAACGATCACCACGATCACAAATAATACAAACAATCACAGCATTCGGTGTTTCTTCTGCAATTTTGAGTGCTGCCCAAACCGCTCCACCTGAAGATGTTCCTGCTGCTATTCCTTCTTGACGAGCCAACTGGCGCATAGTTTTTTCCGCAGCAATTTGCGGAATATCAATAATTCGATCGACTCGACTGCGGTCAAAAATCGTCGGTAAATATTCTTGTGGCCAACGGCGAATTCCGGCAATCGTTGCACCATCTTCAGGTTGCAACCCGACAATTTGGATCTCTGGATTTTGTTCTTTTAGGTATTTAGACACCCCCATAATGGTGCCTGTCGTGCCCATCGAACTAACAAAATGGGTGATTTTACCGCCCGTTTGCTGCCAAATTTCTGGGCCTGTGGTCAAATAATGTGCTTCAACATTATCTAGATTGCCAAACTGATTCAGTACAAAACCTTTGCCTTCTGCCTGCATTTGCAAGGCCAAATCTCGTGCGCCTTCCATGCCTTGCTGTTGGGTCACTTCAATCAATTCTGCACCATAGGCCAGCATCGCATCTTTGCGTTCTTGGCTCATATTATTTGGCATAATCAGCTTCATTTTATAGCCGCGCATTGCCGCAACCATCGCCAAAGCAATGCCTGTATTGCCACTGGTGGCTTCAATCAGCGTATCGCCAGTTTTGATTTCTCCACGCTTTTCGGCTTGTACAATCATGTTATATGCGGGACGATCTTTGACAGAACCAGCAGGATTATTGCCTTCTAATTTCGCGAGTACTGTGGCTTGAGTATGACTGGCTAAACGCTGCAAACGCACCAAAGGGCTTTTACCGACATAGTAATCAAGTAAAAATTCATCTGCTAAAAAATCAGTTTGCGTGTTCGTCATGATCGACACCAAGATTAAGGTGGCGACCATTGTATGAAAAAAACCGCCTCGCTGCACCAATTTTAGGGCGTTGCAAATATCTTGGATTTATTAAAGCGTGCTAAGATGCTGCTTAGAATGATAAATCTGACCGCATTATGTCAAAAGTCTATAAAATACTTTTCACACGTTTAAAGCTGAATCACGCTTACGGACAACTAATTGCATTGATTTTAGTACCGATTGCTATTTTAACAAGTGTCGGTACTTTTTGGGTTTTTTCTGAAACAACGAACGCCGCAAAACAACAACAACGCTCCGATGCTTCAGCCATTTTGGCACTCTATCAACAAAGCGCAAAAGACCTGCTAGTACTGATTCAAACACAACCTGATCAATACGACCGTGCTCAGAACATGATGCAAAAAATGTTTAATGAGCAGAATTTAAAACGCGCGGTGCTGATTGATGCAAAAGGACAAACCTATTTAAGTGTCGGCTACCAAAATAATCGTTTTTGGCCCAACTTCCCGACTAACTCTGCCTTTTTAGGCCCTATTAATTACAATAACAATAGTATTTACGGGGCAAAACTCGATCGAGACAATCCAGACTCCGTATGGTTAATGATTGAATTAGATAATCAACCGTTGGAAATCGTCCAGTATAAAATTTTGCTTTCTTTAGCGGTTACAGGTTTAGTCACGCTGTTGATGTTATTGTTTTGTTTAAATGTTTTTTCACGTCGTTGGCTCGCCCCAATCTACGAAATTCGCATGCAAATTCAACGTTTAAATGCAGATTCACTCGACCAACAAATTGTGATTGATAGCACGGGCGAATTAAAGTTGTTACAGCGAGACATTGCCAATGTTGTGAAACGTTTGCACTTTAGTTTCCTAGAGCTTAAAGAACATACCGAACAAACTGAAGAAGACCTGCGTCGTACATTAGACACGCTCGAAGTTCAAAACATTACCTATCGCCAAGCTCGCGACCAAGCCATTTCATCCAACCAATCTAAATCGGTGTTCTTAGCCAATATCAGTCATGAATTGAGAACACCATTGAATAGTATTGATGGCTTTATTCACCTGTTGTTACGTCAACAAAATTTGAGCAATGAGCAAAATTTGTATTTGCAAACTATTCGAAAATCGTCGGCTCATTTATTGGCATTAATTAATGATGTTTTAGATTTTTCTAAAATTGATGCTGGAAAATTAGAACTCGAAACTGCACCTTTCGACCTTGAAGAAGCCATTTTCGATGTGATGGGTATGCTGTCGCCTTTGGCAGCGCAAAAACACATTAACATGGCGTTTTATTATGCTGAAGATATCCCACAGATGTTGGTGGGCGATGCTTTACGCTTTAAACAAATTCTAACCAATCTGATTTCCAATGCCATTAAATTCACTCCTGACGGTGAAATTATTGTTCGAGTACGCATGGAAGATGACGACATTGGACAATGTTTACTGCATTTTAGCGTCCAAGACAGTGGTATCGGATTAAGCGGAACGGATCGTAAAAAACTATTTGAATCATTTTCTCAAGGCGATGCTTCCGTCACACGACAATTTGGTGGAACTGGACTGGGATTAGCCATTTCCAAACAGTTAGTGCATTTAATGCGAGGTCAAATCGGCTTTGAAGATAATCAGGAACGCGCCCCAACCGAAAAAGGCTCAACTTTTTGGTTTACCGCTTCTTTTAAAGTCGATGAACAACACGAATTGGTTGAACATCCTCGATTTGAACAGCTTCGCGTGGTGTCATATTTAGCGCATCCTGCTACGGCGAGCGTACTACGTTCATACTTAGAAAATTATCATGTCGCTCATATCGAAACACAGTCAATTTTGGATTTGTTTAGCCGACTAAATCAGCTTAATCAACAAGAAAATACATGGCTCATTGTCGATCACAGCGGCGATACCGAAGCCTTGCTCAAAGAAATTCGTCAGCGTTATCAAGGCAATTTGGCAGTCTACGGTTATCAAATGAGCCTTGAACCAAATATGCTTAATGAATATCGTGCACGTCCACTTTATCAACCGTTAAGCCGTCGTGAATTGGTTCAATTACTCAGCAATCAACCTATTTTTGAACCTGAACCGCAACAATTCAACGGGCAAGGTTTGCATGTACTCGCCGTTGATGATCATTTGCCAAATTTAATTGTGTTGGAAGCTTTGTTAGGTGAACTTAACGTCACCACCACCAAAGCACTCAGCGGACAAAAAGCCATTGATATTATTCAAGAGCGGATAGAACAGAAATCACCACCTTTTGATTTGGTGTTCATGGACATCCAAATGCCTGTTATGTCAGGGATTGATACCACACGCGCCATCCGTTCCTTAGAATCGACCTTAGATAC
>DAOMAH010000044.1:0-2452 GCA_035426725.1 Acinetobacter sp. | reverse complement strand
GAAATGCAGCAATTGATTGAAATGGAAGATTTCCCTCAACTTGAGCATGTTTTACATCGCTTATACGGTGCAACACGCTATGTAGGCACACCGAATTTACAACGTGTTTCAGGTGAATTTGAACAATTTGTATCGACCTTACGTAAAGAGCGTCGCAGCGCAGATCCACGTTTTATTCAAGAAACTGTGGCTCGTTTTGAGGCGTTGAATTTAGCGATTGAACAGGTCAAAAAAACCGCGCAAACAATTTTAAACTCACAAGATAGCTCGCTGATTTAAACCCAAAATGACAGCTGTGTTCTGTTGCAGACACACGACTCATGCTATGCTGCCAGCATCACTTATGCAGCTCGAGTAAGATTCATGTCATTATTACGTATTGAAAAAAATCAAGGCATTGCGACCGTTTATTTAAACCGTCCCGATAAACGTAATGCGATGAGTTTTGCCTTACTTAAAGAATTGGTTGCGACTGCAAAAAAAATTGAAAAAGATCGTTCCATTCGTTGCGTAATTTTAACTGGTGAAGCAAATGTCTTTAGCGCTGGGATTGATTTAGCCGATTTAAATAACCCTAAAAATACTGCATTTGCGGCATGGGAACTCATTAAACCAGGACAAAGTCTTTTCCAAAAAGCCTTTTTGATTTGGCAGAATTTACCCATTCCTGTCATTGCTGCCATTGAAGGCTATTGCTTTGGTGCAGGCATGCAACTTGCCTTGGCAGCCGATATTCGTATCGCCACACCAAAAACTCAAATGTCGATTATGGAAAGTCGCTGGGGTTTAGTACCTGACATGGGATTGACTCGTTCTTTAAAAGGTTTGATTAGTACCGATCTTGCTAAAGAACTAACACTCACCGCACGTATTTTCGATGCAGAATATGCCAAAGAAATTGGTCTGGTCACTCATTTGGATGACAATCCATTGGCGAAAGCAAACGCGATTGCGCAAGAAATTCTGCAACGTTCTCCTGACGCCATCATGGCGGCAAAACGTGTTTTAGATGCAATGGAGCATCAACCTCAAAAAGCACTGCGTTTAGAGAAATTATGGCAATTAAAATTAATCTTAGGCAAGAACAGCAGCTTAGCACGTAAAAAAGATAAGAACCCCGAAGTTCAATTCTTGCCGCGTCAGTATAAATAAGCCTTCTTCGAGTAAATCTACATGCCGTTTGATCAATCCACGCCGATCGCCTTTTTAGGGATGGGTTTAATGGGCACGCGTATGGCGACGCGATTATGCAATGCAGGTTATAAAGTTGCGGTTTGGAATCGTAGCCCTGAGGCCTGTGTCGCCATTATTAAGCAAGGTGCAAACGCATTAGAACTTGAACAGATAGGCAATTATCCCGTCATTCTCATGTGTTTAGCGGACGATGCGGCGGTGCAAAAAGTGTTTGAACGCATTCAACCTTTTCTTCGTGTTGATCAAACAGTTGTGGATTTCTCTAGCTTATCGGTGAGTGCAACACATCAACTTGCACTAACCGCAAAACAGCAAAATGTAACATGGATTGACTCCCCTGTTTCAGGTGGAACAATGGGTGCAGAACAAGGCAGCTTGGTGATTTTTGCAGGCGGAGATGCAGAGACCATTCAACGACTTGAACCGATTTATCAGGTTCTATCACAACGCATCACGCGAATGGGTGAGTCAGGTACAGGACAAGCCACTAAAATTTGTAATCAACTGATTGTTGCTGCAAATAGCACCTTGATTGCGGAAGCAGTCGCTCTGGCTAATTTAGCTGGCGTGGATACGACACTCCTCGCCCCTGCACTCGCAGGCGGGTTTGCTGACTCAAAGCCCTTTCAAATACTCGCACCACGCATGGCAAGTCATACGTTTGAGCCTGTACAATGGAAAGTACAAACGCTATCTAAAGATTTAAACAATGCACTTACACTCGCGGAAGCATTCGACTTAAAAATTCCAGTCGCACAAAAAGCCTTATCCCAGTTACAAGCACACCAACAAAATGGCTTCTCCGAACAAGATTTAGCCACTATCATTCAATATATAGAACAATAATATTTATTCGGGGAGTTTGCAGATGAGCCGTTTAGCCGTCAATTTATCCATGATCTTTACCGAAGTCCCTTTAATCGAACGTTTCGCTTTAGCCCATGCGCAAGGCTTTCAAAACGTTGAGATTCAGTTTCCTTACGAGCTATCCATCCCAGATATTCAAGCTCAACTCCAGCAATACGATTTAGCTTTGTGCTTAATTAATCTTCCTGCTGGTGACCTGATGCAAGGGGGAAATGGGCTGGCAGGTGTTCCGGGACAAGAAACTGCATTTTACCATGCGCTAGAATTAGCGATTTCTTATGCCACTGCACTCAATGTTCCACGTGTTAATATTTTAGCTGGCAAACAACCGTTGGATGCTGACCTACTCCCCTGTTTAACCACCCTTTCGAGTAATCTAAAACTGGCCTGT
>DAOMAH010000043.1:0-10012 GCA_035426725.1 Acinetobacter sp. | reverse complement strand
ATGTTTCATTAATGTATCACCAAAACCAAAAATAAAACAAACATGAAACCATTTAGATTTTATTAATTGATTTTAATCGGTTTTATCATCATGATTTTATTATACATATTCATAATATGAAAAAATTGGCACTGGTTTTGCAGAATTAAAGATAAGCAAAGTATTTTGAGAAAACAACCATGATTTTTAAACAGTTTTTTGAGCCTGAAAGCTCAACCTATACTTACGTATTGGCAGATGAACAAAGCCGTGAAGCCGTCTTAATTGATCCTGTGGCTTCTGAAATCGAGGTCTATGCCCAGTATTTGGCACAGGAAAACTTAACCCTAAGTTTCAGTCTGGATACACATGTTCATGCGGATCATGTCACAGGCGCAAATGTCCTGCGCCAACGATTTGGCTGTAAAACCGTGCTGCATCGGAATTCTGGTGTCGAATGTGGCGATATCTTCATTACAGACCGTAGTGCCATTCGGATTGGCAGCATGTTAATTGAGGCACGTTATACCCCAGGTCATACCAATGCCTGCACCAGTTATGTGGTGGATGGCATGGTCTTTACTGGAGATGCCCTGTTGATCAATGGCTGCGGACGTACTGATTTTCAAGAAGGCGATGCCAGCACCCTGTATGACAGTATCCATCAGCAATTGTTTAGTCTAGCCGATGACACGATTGTCTACCCTGGGCATGACTATCAAGGGCGTTTGTGTTCCAGCATTGGACAGGAACGCCTGCATAATGCACGTCTGGGCAATGGGCGCAGCAAACAGGAATTTATTGAGATCATGAGCCATCTCAATCTACCTTATCCTCAAAAAATAGATACTGCATTGCCTGCCAATAAAGCCTGTGGACAAGCCTAGGGGAAATGTGCCATGCAATTAAAATCTGTAAACCGTGAATTTTGGGTTGCTGATCAAATCACCGCGCAGGACCTACCTGAGATTGCCCATCAGGGTATCAGGACCATTTTATGTAACCGCCCTGATGGTGAGGGTGCAGACCAGCCAAATATTATTGAGATTCAGCAGGTGGCAATCCAGTTTGGCATTCAGGTGGAATATTTACCTGTGGTCAGTGGCAAGGTCTATGATGAACAGGCCCAGCAATTTAAACAATGTTATCAGCAGGCAGCCAAGCCACTGCTGGCCTATTGTCGTACTGGCACTCGCTCCATCACCTTGTGGGCATTATCACAGGTTGCGGAACAGAGTCTTGATCAGATGCTGCTAACTGGAAAAGGTTTAGGCTACGACCTACAGGGTTTGGTGCCTCGCTTATCCCAGCAATCCCAGCCCCAATCAGGTCTTGTCGCCAAATATTCGGTGGTGATTGTCGGTGCAGGTGCGGCGGGGATTTCCGTGGCTGCCAGCCTGCTTTCCCGTCAACCCCAACTAGACATTGCCATTATTGATCCTGCCGAAATTCATTACTATCAGCCTGGCTGGACCATGGTGGGTGGTGGGATTTTTCCACCTGAAAAAACCGTGCGTACCATGGCTAGCCTGATTCCAAAACAGGTGCAATGGATTAAGGCAGCCGTGGCGGCCTTTGACCCCGACCATCAGCAGGTTTTATTGGAGGGCTGTAAACCCCTGAATTATGATGCTCTGGTGGTCTGCCCAGGACTGAAACTGAATTGGCAAGGTATTGAGGGCCTCAGTGAAACGCTGGGTAAAAATGGAGTGACCTCAAATTATCGTTATGACCTCGCACCCTATACCTGGCAGTTGGTCAGTCAACTAAAACGTGGCAAAGCGGTTTTTACTCAACCACCCATGCCAATTAAATGCGCGGGTGCGCCACAAAAGGCCATGTATCTTTCCGCCGACCACTGGTTAAAACAAGGTGTACTAAAAGATATACAGCTTGATTTTTATAACACAGGGGCGGTGTTGTTTGGTGTGGCGGCGTATGTCCCTGCATTAATGCAATATGTACAACGCTATCAGGCACAGCTACATTTTGGGCATCAATTGGTTAAAGTTGATGGAGCTCAGCAACGAGCCTATTTCAAAGTGACCGAGGGTGAGCATAGCTCGATTGTGGAAACTGACTTTGATCTGTTGCATGTCGTCCCACCTCAACAGGCACCTGATTTTATTCGGGCCAGTCCTCTGGTGGATGCTGCTGGCTGGGTCAATGTGAACCAGCATACGCTTCAACACACACAATACCCCAATATTTTCGCATTGGGAGACGTGATGAATGCACCAAATGCCAAAACAGCGGCGGCTGCACGTAAACAAGCGCCTATTGTTGCTGTAAATGTATTGCAGTACCTCAAGGGAAGTTCACAGTTTGCCCGCTATGATGGTTATGGCTCATGTCCTTTAACTGTTGAACGCGGCAAGATTGTGTTGGCGGAATTTGGCTATGGCGGTGCATTGCTGCCAAGTTTTCCCAAATGGTTACTGGATGGGCAAAAACCCTCTCGTCTGGCATGGTTACTCAAGGAACAGATCTTACCGCCCATGTATTGGGATGGCATGTTGAAAGGACATGAGTGGCTGGTCAAGCCTAAACTACCATCACATTGATTTCAATCTAAAAAAACAAGCGCTAACCTGATTGTATATACAGTCGGGCTAGGCAGATTCATCACTTCAAAAAGTATATTGCTGCATACTTGGGATAGGTCATCATGTGGTTATTGGTGTTGGAAGGTCTCGCCATCGGCTGTTTACTTGGCATGACGGGTGCTGGCGGTGGAATTTTGGCTGTCCCTGCCCTCATGGCAAGTCAGGGCTGGGCCGTGGCACAGGCTGCTCCTGTGGGTTTGCTTGCGGTGACGCTATCTGCCATGGTCGGCGCAGTTCAGGGACTATTTAAAAAGATTGTCCGTTATCGTGCCGCTATCTGGATTGCCATCATCAGTATTCCCTCTGCTCGTTATGGCGTACATTTAAGTGGCGTTTTGCCTGCCACATGGCTCAGTATCGCTTTTAGCCTGATTATGTTGATTGTGGCTTATCGCGTATTTGCCAATCAAGTCGATGATTTTATTGATCCACCATGTAGGGTTAATCCCTCTACTGGCCGCCTGATCTGGAACGTGAGAACCGCATCAGTTTTAGGCAGTATTGGCGTACTTGCAGGTCTATTAACAGGTTTACTCGGCGTTGGGGGGGGCTTTGTTATTGTTCCCGCTTTACGTAAAGTCTCTGATCTAGATATGCACAGTATTGTTGCGACCTCTTTACTAATTATTGGTCTGATTGGTGGTTTTAGTATTCTGATTCATGTTTTAGATGGTTTTCACTATCCAGTCACGATCAGTCTAGGTTTTGTATCTTCCTGTATTGTGGGGATGTTGATTGGACGGAAAATGATCAGTCTAATCCCCATTAAAACGGTACAGAAAATCTTTGCCCTTACTGTATTTTGTGTCGCCAACTATATGTTGTTTAAGGCAGTTTTTTGAACTGGATCAGCCCAGCAAAATGGTCTGGGCTGATCACTCACTTTGTTAGAACTTCATGCTCATCCGCATCCAGTAGTTGCGTCCAATATTGTCGAACTGCTCACTGGCCGCATAACCAAACGTAGACGCACCCGCTTTATTTAAGTGCTCTGTATAAGCCTTGTCTAAAAGGTTATCAATCCCTACTGAAACATCGACTGCATCAGTGAGCCTATAAGTTCCATTTACAGCTAGGGTATTGAATGCTTTACTTTCATTCATGTCATAACCCACCACATTACCCTCATTCAAACTGATACGATTTTGTTTTGCAACAGCACGCCACAATAGACCTAAGCTATATTTTTCATCAACATAGCGTAAATTTAGTCGACCCTCTAAAGGTGCAATTTGCGCTAATGCGCGATGATCCGATGTATTTTCTCCCCAAGCATACATAGTTGAAATATCCGCTTGGAAATGATCAGTGAATTGATAACCTAAACCTGCCTCAGCACCCGCAATCGTGGCATCAACATTACGTGCCAATGGCTGTCTCATGGTTGGCGTATTATATTCCAACAAAATAAAATCTTTGATTAAACCTGCATAAGCTGATGCCCACGCACTCCAAGCACCATGTTCAGCTTGGAAGCCAAGGTCAAGTTGTGCCGTACGCTCAGTTTTGAGATTATCTAAATTATCGAGCATGCGGTAGGTGGTCATTCCCATCATGTCAGTTGAGCCAACACCACGATCTGTTGAGGTGCTATACAGCTCCCAAAAATCTGGTATACGTTCCACATAACCTAAACCTACATAAGTTTTTAATCCATGCTCAGGTAGATTCTTCTCAATACGGATAAAACCACTTGGTAGAGTATCTTTACGATTCTTACCATCTTCAAGATTATTAATCTTTATTTGATCGACGCGTGCGCCCGCAACTAATTTCTGATCTGAGTTAAAGGCATAAGTCCATTCACTAAATGCACCATAAGATTGAAATTTCAAATCTTCAGCATAAGGTGAATTCATTGATGGCATGGCATACATGACCATATCACCACCATGCTTATTCTGCTGCGTATCTACACCTGAAATGACGCTAAATTTATCCCAATCCGTCGTTACAGCTAAACGGGTGTTTAAAGTACGACGATCAACCCGCATCGACATTTTATTTGGCACAGTCATATTCATTCCGTGCATATTCATTGTCGTCATTGGCGGCGTACGTAAGCTAAAATTATCCATGACATGATCGTTATAGCTGTAGTCCACTTGGGCTTCAACTTTCTTGATCACCTCTGTAATATTTTTTTGTTCAGCGTGTAGACCAAGACTTTCTCGTTTAAATTGCGAACCATCCATGCTACGGCCAGCGTAGGCAGCCTCACCATCACCTTTACCTGCACGCAATTCTAACCAAGAATCATCTGTTGGCTTCCAACCCAATGCCAAGTCAGTATTCCAGCGCTCCCAATTTGAATGAATGCTTTTATCGTTGCCATCTTTGTAATCATCTGCAACAGAACGATTGGCATTTAAACGAGCATATTTGCTTTCATCGCCAATTGCCGCTTCAATATTATGATCTAGACGACCATATGAACCCATCAAAACACTGGCTTGGCCACGATAAGGCTGTTCTTTGCTGAGATTTTCAGGTTGACGCTGAAAAATGACAGTTGCAGCCGAACCAGGTGTTGCGTACTGAACAGTTTGCGGCCCTTTAATCACCGTAATTTGATCAAAGCTTTCTGGCTGAATATAAGAAGTTGGTGCATCCATACGACTCGGGCACGCACCTAAATTTTCACTACCATCAACCAACATTTTAATCCGTGAACCAAACATGCCACGGAACGTCACATCACCATTCGTTCCACCATTTTTAATGGCACTAAATCCCATAATATTTTGTAAATAATCTGCACCGTCCGTTGCAGGAATAGGTTGAATTGCTTGCTTAGGATCAGCGTGAATAATCAATCCATTTGCATCATTTGGCTGCTGTGCGGTAACGACAATAGGTGCTAATACAACAGGGGTTTTATCGGACTGAACATGCATATTTGCCGATAATAATGTGCTATTTGAGGCAGCAAGAATCGCAACCGTGAGGGGTTGTAATAAAAATTTAGGCTGAGCCATGATTGGTCTCTCTTAAAACATAAGTAAAACGAGGCTAGAGTTTTAAAAACCCTAATGAAATTGACGTTTTAATTTATGCAAAGAGTGGCGGTGCTCGCCCTTGAGGTAATAAGAATAGCCGTTGCAGTGCAAAATAAATATCCTTAAATGCCTGTTGATACGCGACTAAACGGATTTGGATTCGGACTAAAACTTCTTTCACGCCGAATTCTGGTGGTAATACCAGATTGGCATAGACAGTACAGTACTGGCATTGATGGTTTGGATCGTGGTGGTTATGTTTCGACATCAAGCTTTGATGTTGTTCAAGCTGATGTGAATGATGATGCATATTGTGCGATACAGACTGCTGCTCAGTTTTTAATTTAGGCAACAATAACGCTTGGGTAATCGTTTCACAGACGGGTGCAATCTGATATTGCTTCGGGAGCAGTGGCTGCAAAAACACCGCAATCTGTAAACAGACTGCAGTAAATGCAAGCATTAAACCACTACGAAACAATAAGGGCACTTTTAATAACCTAAAAACATGTGTTAACGTTTAACCGCAACTTTTTCCTTATCGCGTTGACGTACAACTTTCTCAACTTTTTCACGTGCACGTTGACGTTTCAATGGCGATAAATAGTCTACAAACAGTTTTCCATTTAAGTGATCCATTTCATGTTGAATGCAAACAGCGAGAAGTTCGTCCGCTTCTAACACAAATGCTTGACCCTCAAGATTAATTGCTTCGATTTTTACACGTGACGGACGCTCAACTTTATCGTATATTTGAGGAACAGACAGACAACCTTCTTCATAAGGGAGTTTATCTTCAGTCAATGGAGTCACTTTGGGGTTAATAAACACCATCGGTTGATTTTTGTCTTCGGAGAGGTCCATAACAATAAGCTGAATATGATGATCGACCTGAGATGCCGCTAAACCTATACCCGGCGCCTTGTACATGGTTTCAAACATATCAGCGGCAAGCTGACGAATCTCATCAGTAACTGCTTCGACTGGCTTGGCAATGGTACGAAGACGGGGATCAGGAAAACTTAGAATAGGTAATAAGGCCATACTGTGATCCTCTCTTATGCCATTGATCAGTAACCCACCCGAAAGGAATGCTTGATCAAAAAAAAATTGTGTGTAAAGTCGTTATTATAGCGCAACTACACAGATAATTTTTAGGAATTATGATAATGAAAAAGGTTTTAAACGGCATACACTCATTTCATGCCTTGGGGTTAAAAAAACAACTAATCGCTGCTGCAATTTGTGCAGGATTGGGCATGAGTGTCAATTTCGCGCATGCGGCCAGCCCAAATAAGACGCCATCCGCGGTAAAAGCAGGTGCACCACACGTCTACGTGGTGAAAAAAGGCGATACGCTTTGGGATATTTCAGGCAAATTTTTAAGCAAGCCTTGGCGCTGGCCTGAAATTTGGGCCAGCAACAAGCACGTTAAAAACCCGCACTGGATTTATCCGGGTGACCGCTTGCTTTTATGTACCTTGAATGGCAAACCTTTGATTGGTAAAGATGAAGGGGATGGTTGCGAGGGTATTATTCGTCGCTATTCAGGCGGTACTTCAAACTTACGTCCTCAGGTTCGTGTCGAAGCACTCAATAACAGCGTTCCAGTGATTCCATTGGCACATATCCAACAATGGTTAGAACGCACTTCAATTCTTCCTGCGGAAGCCATCGCCAATACCCCTTATATTCTAGGTACAGCGGATAGTCGTGTCCTTGCAGGTAAGGGTCAAAATGTTTTCGTGCGTGGTCAAGGGCTTGAAAATGGTCAACGCTATGGCGTGTTCCGTGAAGGCGAACCGTACATCGTGGTCGATGAAAATGGTAAAAAACAAAATCTTGGTCTTGAGTTAACGCAAGTTGCTTCGGGCGTTGCAATTACCAGCGAAAATGAAATCACTACGCTTGAGTTGACCGATAGCTACACAGGTGAAGTTCGTCGCGGTGATCGTGTCATGCTCGAACAAGATGCCATGTTACCAACCCTTTTCTACCCAACCGATGCGAACCAAGTTCGTGATGGCGGTAAAATTGTTCGCGTAATGGGGTCAATTGGAACAGCTGCGCGTAATGGCGTTGTGACTGTCGACCGTGGAACGAGTGACGGTGTTGAAATTGGACAAGTGTTCAGTGCTTATCAAGCTGGTGAAACGGTTAAAGATCCTAAAACCAAAGAAATGGTTAAATTACCAGGACAATATGTTGGTAGTGTGATGATCTTTAAGAGTTTTGACCGCCTAAGCTATGCTTATGTGCTTGAAAGTGAGTTACCAATTAAAATCGGCTCAAGCATTAAGTCACCTCGTCTTGATGATTAAGCAGTTCTAAGGCAATGTTGGATCAATTACCACCTCATCACTACCACACTGTACTCGTGTGGTATTTGGTTCAACATTCGCTATCTAGTTTTCAAAAAATTCTGCAACATTTTAGTAGTTGCCAACAAGCAACTCAATCTACTCGCTTTTCAGAATGGCAACAGCTTGGTTTACATGCCAACCACCTCAAACGTTTAGACGAATTCCAAACGCCGCAAGGGCAGCAAAAATTTGAACAATTACTTGAATTGGTTCGCCAACATAGTGATTTTATTTTAACGCCTGAAGATTTAGGCTATCCCACCCAACTTTTACCTTATTCCGACAAGCCACCCATCCTTTTTGGTCAGGGGCAAGCTCAAGTTTTATTACAACCACAAATTGCACTGGTCGGCAGTCGAAAGCCGAGCCCACATGGCCGACAAGTGGCTTATGATTTTGCTTACTACTTGAGCGAAAAAGGCTTTTATATTACCAGTGGTTTAGCACATGGCATTGATGAGGCTGCACACCAAGGTGGTTTGAAACACCAACGTACTATTGCAGTGACAGGCACAGGTTTAGATACGATTTATCCCGCACAGAATAAGCCTTTAGCACAAGAAATTATACAATCAGGGGCAATTGTCACCGAATACCTTCCCACTACCATGCCTTTACAGCAGCATTTTCCACGACGTAATCGGATTGTCAGTGGTTTAAGTCTCGGCGT
The DNA here is from genome assembly GCA_035426725.1 of Acinetobacter sp. Classification (GTDB taxonomy): domain Bacteria; phylum Pseudomonadota; class Gammaproteobacteria; order Pseudomonadales; family Moraxellaceae; genus Acinetobacter. The sequence continues at coordinate 1,395 of DAOMAH010000043.1, read as the reverse complement.
TCTTGTGGTCGAAGCAACGCTTAAAAGTGGCTCTCTAATTACAGCAAATGAAGCTGCCACACAGGGCAAAGTAGTGTTTGCAATTCCAGGACATATTTACAGTGAACATCATCAAGGTTGCCATCAACTCATTCGTGAAGGTGCCATTTTGGTTGATCACCCTGAACAAGTGATTGAAGACCTCGCACTGCCAACCCAATGGCAATCTCAAAAACAAACCGTAGAAACTTCCTTCTCAGCTCCAATAATTCCCGATCATTTAATTGCGCTTTATCAAAACTTAGACTGGATTGGGCAAGACCTCGATCAACTCCTCCAACGCTATTCAGCACCCATTGCTGAAACCACTGCACAGTTGATGGAATTAGAATTATTAGGGCTTTGTATGCAACAAGGTGGTTGCTATTTACGTTGTCGCGCCTAAGTCGTTAAACTAACTGTTTTCTGCTTGCCACTGAATATTTGAAATGATCATCACCTCTTCAATTTACGAAGCAGCGCAATTCTTAAAACAAGGTCAAGTACTTACCTACCCAACTGAAGCGGTGTGGGGTTTAGGTTGTGACCCCTATAATGAACGTGCATTTCAGGACATATTAGCTTTGAAACAACGCCCAATTGAAAAAGGCGTTATTTTGTTGGCTGGGCATATAGACCAAGTTGAACATTTGTTAGATAAATTAACACCACCTTTACGACAACAAGTGATTACCAGTTGGACTAATCGACAAGCCACTGAACGTGCGACAACATGGCTATTACCAACAGATCCGAGCATTCCAAAATGGATTACGGGACAACATCCACTCGTTGCTGTACGTGTAACAACGCATCCGATTTGCGTTGAACTATGTCACGCATTTGATGGCTATATTGTTTCGACCAGTGCAAATCCAGCAGGCTTATCTCCTGCACAGAATATAGATGAAGTACAAAATTATTTTGGGGTGTCTGTGCAGTATTTGACAGGAGATTTAGGCTTAAGCCAAGAACCGAGTCGTATTTTGAATGCCTTAACGGGTGAAGTGATTCGTGCTTAAAAACTAGGTAAATAGCGGACAAAAAAAAGCTCAGTTATATAGGGATAACTGAGCATAAAAAGGATGTGGATAATCACATCCAGAGGGTTCATCAATTTGGTAAGCATTGCTCTAAAAAGAACTAACTTGCTGTGGGCGGTATTATGCGACATTCATTACAGGGTTACAAATAAATTATTAAGGCTGGTAATATTTGTTATAAATGTGCTTTTTTTGTCATGTTTTTGCTTTTGTTCAATTTATAGTCTTAATTTAATTATATTTTTAAATGACAATTTTTTTCAGCGCTATTCCTTTTTATGTTCAAATTCACGTTAAAAAATACCATTTGGTAAAATTTATTTTATTTGTCGAC
>DAOMAH010000042.1:0-10013 GCA_035426725.1 Acinetobacter sp. | reverse complement strand
GCTGGAAGCAAGAAGCGGTAGAAAACGGGCAATATAGTGAGGATGCACAACATGGTGTTATCAATCTAAATATGCAAGCAGGCTACAGTGTCGCAGATTATGACCGTCGACATTTGTGTTACGCCCAATTGCAAAGTCATCTGCAAGCTGGTCGCTCTTTAGATAAAGGTTGGCGCATAGGTGTTGGCCCAACAGTGGGCTGTATGAATCGCTGGACAGATCAACTAAATAGTGTGGTGCAAGTTGAATTACCATATTTGCAAGATCAAAATCAGTGGAATTTACGTGTTGGAACGCAGGTTCAATATAGCTTGAATGCAAATAATGCTTTACGACTGATTTGGGATTTTGAGCAGCAAGATCAAAAAGATTGGTCTAAACTTGGTTTGGGATATGTTTGGTTTTTCTAAGATGTGAAAAACATTTGATTAATGTCAAATATTGATCAAACTTCCACAATTACATAATACTTTTTCACTGCTTCGATCACTTCAAATGTACCGACAAATGCAGGTGGAATAATCCCTGCATTTCCAGTAGTCACTTCAATAAAAGAATTGGTTTTAGTGTCATGGATACGAACAGTACCTTCGATGATTTGAAAAAATTCTTGTTTATTCTCGGCAAATACAATATTCCAAGCGCCCACTTCACATTGCCAAATTCCACAACTCATATGTGGATGTGTATATAATTCATACGTCAGACGTTGTGGATTGCCTGCCACCAAACGATCAGGGCGCGGATAATCGACAGTGGCTTCGTTTGGAGTTAACTCACCAAAACCTGCTAATGAGATAGGCGGCATCTAAAAAATCGCTTAATAACTTTCTGGTACAGCACTTAAAAATTCACGACGTGCATCTTTATCAGTTTTAAAATCGCCAATAAAAGACACCGTACGCGTCGTTGATTCTTGTTTTCCTACACCACGCATCATCATGCACATATGCGCTGAATCTATCATTACAGCGACACCGCGCGCTTTGGTGACTTCTAAAACCGCTTCAGCGATTTGCTGGGTTAAGTTTTCTTGAATCTGTAAACGACGTGCAAACATTTCTGTAATACGCGCAAATTTAGATAAACCCAAAACTTGCCCTTCAGGCAAATAGGCAATATGTACTCGACCATAAAACGGGAGAAGATGGTGTTCGCATAGTGAATAAAATTCGATATTTTTCACTAAAACCATTTCATGATTATCAGAAGGGAAGACTGCTTTATTGGTGACTTCTTCCAGTGTTTTGCTATAGCCAGATGTCAAATAAGAAAAAGCTTTAGCCGCACGTATAGGCGTATCTTTTAAGCCTGGGCGATCTAGGTCTTCACCAACGGCAGTTAAGATATTTGCGTACGATTGCTGCATAGACATAACAATGTTCACTTCGGTGGGTTGAACAAAACGGGAATTGTAGCAGAAATCCATTAAAAAACTTAATTCTGCACATCGCGCTGATTATTGTTTGTGCTTTGGATTTTTTTCCGCACGTTTGAGCAGTACCAATACTGCACCAGTTCCGCCTTGATTTTCAGGTGCACTGACAAAGGCAAGCACATCACGATGCTGTCTAAGCCAACCATTGACATAGGTTTTTAAAATCGCTTCTGGGCCTTTGCCATGTACAATTTTAATCACATTTTGATTTTCATCTTTAGCTATTTGAATAATTTGTAATACTGCTGAGCGCGCTTGTTCAACGGTACACCCATGTAGATCCACCGCTTCAAACCAGCGCGTTTTACCTGCTTTTAAATCTTCAAACACTTTGTGTTGTAAGGTTGCGATGCGATAACTTAAAGCAGCTTGGCTCGCTACAGGATTTAAAATGGCTTGAGTATCTGAAAATTCTGCAAAGTCTTGCTCGGTCGTACCTTCAGCCGCAGCACGTTTTGCTAAGGTCTGGGCATCAACTTTTTTGTTGCGGATAAGTTTTGTATTGGCAATATTTTGATTACCAATCGGCTTCACGCCTAACAAGGCTTTTCTATAGAGTTCCGTTTCATCGACCTCATCAACTTTGGCTTGAGGTTTTTGAGCAACGGCTTGCTGCTCACTCGGCGTAGATTGTGGCTGAGTGATTTGCTTTTTCAGCTGTTTTAACAACTGTTGCTGTTCTTTAGAAAATCCAGAGTCTAATTTACTCATTATGGTTTCATTCAAATTCGTTGTGGTTGACCAAACAATTCATTAAACGCATGATCGGGACGTGGCTGTTTCATAAAGCTTTCACCAACGAGGAAGGTATGAATATCATTGGCTTGCATTATTTCAACATCCGCAGGTGTAGAGATGCCACTTTCTGTCACCAGTACGCGAGAAGATGGTAGTAATTTCTTTAAACGCAATGAGGTATTCAAATCCACATCAAAGGTTTTTAAATTACGGTTGTTGACACCTAAAATACATTGCTCAGAAAGCTTTAAAGCACGCTCTAACTCTGCTTCATCATGTACTTCAACCAACACATCCAGTTGATGCTCAAATGCAACTTTAGACATTTCTTCAAGCTGTTGATCTGACAAGCACGCAACGATCAATAAAATACAATCTGCTTGTAACGCACGTGCTTCAACCACATTGTACGGATCAATCAAAAAGTCTTTACGTAAAGCAGGCAGGGCACAGTGATTACGTGCAATGGCAATATTTTCATCCGCGCCGTGAAAGAAATCCACATCGGTCAAAACAGACAAACACGCAGCACCTGCTTGTTCGTATTGTTGAGCAATTTCCGCTGGATCAAAGTCAGCACGAATAATACCCTTAGATGGCGAAGCTTTCTTGATTTCAGCAATTACCGCAGGGCGTTTATGTTGTAAGGCATTAGCAAAACCACGAACTGGAGTCGCTTCTTTTGCCCATTGCTCGACATCATGCAAACTACGTTGTTTTAAACGTGCAGTCAGTTCCTCATGTTTGCGGTCAACAATTTTACCTAAAATGGTATTTTGAATATTGATCATGAAGAATTCCTAACCTGCCTGAGTTTGTTTCAATGTCTTGGTAAATTCCGCCAAGATACTCATTTTTTCTAAAGCCTGACCGCCGTAAAGAATATCTTGTGCAAATTCAACTGCTTGTTTATAGGTTTTGGTGAGACCCGCGACATAAATTCCTGCACCTGCATTCAGTGCAATCATATTCGCTGCTTTTTCACCAAGCTCTGATTTGTTCCGTCCCAAAGCATCTTGAATCAGCTTTAAACTTTCTTCCGAACTGTCTACGACTAAACCAGTCAAGGTTTGTGAGGGAATGCCAACTTCATCTGGTGTAAGTGTCCATTCGGTAATTTCACCATTTTTCAGCTCCGCCACTGTAGTTGATGCTGCAAGACTAATTTCATCTAAACCATCTTTAGAATGAACGACTAACACATGCACCGCACCCAATTGTTTTAAAACTTCAGCAATCGGGCGGCAAAGTTCTTCAGAGAATACGCCAATCACAAAACGATTCACACCAGTAGGATTGGTGAGTGGGCCAAGTAGGTTAAAAAAACTACGAATCCCTAACTCTCGACGTGGCGCAATCGCATATTTCATGGCTTTATGATGATTCGGTGCAAATAAGAAACCTACACCAATTTCACGAATACAACGTTCAGTTTGTTGCATATCTAAATCAAGTTGAATGCCCATTTTCTCAAGCACGTCAGATGAACCCGATTTGCTCGATACGCCACGATTACCATGTTTGGCAATGGTTGCACCTGCCGCCGCGATCACGAAACTAGAAGCAGTCGATACATTAAATAGGTTTTGCCCATCACCACCTGTACCGACAATATCAACTAAATTTGGAATGTCGCTGACATCAATTTTAATCGCAAACTCACGCATGATGCGTGCAGCAGCCGTAATTTCATCAATGCTTTCGCCTTTCATTCGCAACCCCATCATGAGTGCGCCAATTTGGGCATCAGTGGCTTCACCTTGCATTATGCTGCGCATCACATCTTCCATTTGCGGCTGAGTCAAATGAATGTTTTTGGTAATGTTATTGAGTGCTTGTTGGATATTCATCTACGCGTAAATCTCTAAAAAATTGTTAAAAATTTGATGTCCATGCTGACTCAAAATAGATTCTGGATGAAATTGAACGCCTTCAACAGGAAGGGTCTTATGCTTCACACCCATGATTTCTTCAATCTCACCGTCTGCTTGATTAGTCCAGCAGGTTAATTCTAAGCAATCAGGTAAAGTTTCTTGCTCGATCACCAACGAATGATATCGAGTCGCAGAAAAAGGCGAGGGCAAATCGCTGAAAATACCTTTGTTTGTGTGGTACATATCTGACAAACGACCATGCATCACGGTTTTGGCGCGAATAATATTGCCGCCAAAGGCTTGTCCAATGGCTTGATGCCCTAAACATACGCCCAACAAAGGAATTTTACCTGCAAAATGATTGATCGCTGGAATAGAAATTCCTGCTTCAGACGGCGAGCATGGGCCAGGACCGATCACTAAATATTTGGGCTGCCAACTTTCAATGTCGTCCAATGTGACTTGATCATTGCGAACTACTTTTACTTCTTGGTTTAACTCGCCAAAATATTGGACGATGTTATAAGTAAAAGAATCGTAATTGTCCACCATCAGAAGCATGACTCTAACCTTTTGAAAAGACGCACTTAATTGTGCTTATGGTTAAATAAATACAGTGTGTGACCTTTCAGATTTGTTTTTCATTCTTTATGAAAACAAAAGAGCGGCCACATCAATAAAAATAATCATAGCAAAAACAGACGCGCTCTGCTGAATATTTCGAAAGATTGTGATTTAAATCAGTCATGTTTTTTAAAAATAAGTTGAGCTTTAGTTGGATAATAAATATATAAAATATAATGACTTATATTGTATTTATAAAAGTAAATAAAAACTCTAAATGAATTGATTGGATTGAGCACGAAAAGAATGCTATAAAAAGCCAAATTTATACTCACGTAATGTGCATTTAATGCGGCAATTGTGTTCCATAATACATGTTTTGCACCAATTTAGAGCGTAAAATCTTTTTTGGATATGCTGGAAAATGCAAGTGTGTAAATATGGTGCATTTATGAGAGCTGATATTAAAGCAAGTAAAGGGTACGGAACTTAAATCATATTTTCTGCAAAGAATTTCAATGTTTTAGGCGAATTTAAAAATTGTTGGTATGTAAATTGCTAATTACACATTAACAGCTAACACGCACTCAACAAGTGCATAAAATTCATTGGAGCAAATGAGCATGGCGAACAAGGTCCTTCAACTCATCAAAGAAAGTGGCGCAAAATGGGTCGATTTTCGCTTTACTGACACTAAGGGTAAAGAGCAGCACGTAAGCTACCCTTCAGACACGATTGATGAAGATACATTTGAAGACGGTAAGATGTTTGATGGTTCTTCTATTTCAGGTTGGAAAGGCATCGAAGCATCTGACATGATTTTACGTCCAGATCCTGACACTGCATTTTTAGACCCGTTCTTCGCTGAGCCAACAGTCGTTATTACTTGTGACGTAATCGAACCTTCGACTGGTCAAGGTTACGAGCGTGATCCACGTTCAATTGCTCGTCGTGCTGAAGAATATTTAAAATCTACAGGTATCGGTGATACTGCATTCTTTGGTCCAGAACCAGAATTCTTCGTTTTTGACGAAGTTAAATGGGACATCGATATGTCTGGCGCGCGCCATACATTAATCGCTGAAGAAGCAGCTTGGTCTACAGGTAAAGACTACGAAGCAGGTAACTCTGGACATCGTCCACGCGTTAAAGGTGGTTATTTCCCAGTTCCTCCTGTTGATTCTTCACAAGACATGCGTGCTGAAATGTGTGCGCGTATTGAAGACATCATGGGCCCTGGTAAAATTGAAGTACATCACCATGAAGTTGCTTCTTGCCAATTAGAAATTGGTGTGAGCTTCAATACTTTAGTTCGTAAAGCGGACGAAGTTCAGCAGTTCAAATATGCTGTTTGGAACGTTGCGCATCAATATGGCAAAACTGCTACCTTTATGCCTAAGCCAATGGTTGGTGATAACGGTTCAGGTATGCACGTTCACATGTCTATCTCTAAAGATGGCAAGAACTTGTTTGCTGGTGACGAATATGCTGGTTTGTCAGAAATGGCATTGTTCTTTATCGGTGGTGTGATCAAACATGCTCGTGCATTAAACGCGATCACAAACCCGTCTACGAACTCGTACAAGCGTTTGGTTCCTCATTATGAAGCACCGATTATGCTTGCTTACTCAGCGCGTAACCGTTCTGCGTCTATCCGTATTCCATACGTTTCTAACCCGAAAGGTAAGCGTATCGAAGCTCGTTTCCCAGATCCAATGATGAACCCGTACTTAGGTTTCGCAGCATTGTTGATGGCGGGTCTTGACGGTATTCAAAACAAGATTCACCCAGGTGAAGCAGCTGACAAAAACTTATATGACCTTCCTCCTGAAGAAGAAGCATTAATCCCAACTGTGGCGCATAGCCTAGATATGGCGATTGAAGCACTTCAAGCGGATCATGAGTTCTTGTTAAAAGGTGGCGTGTTCACTAAAGAAATGCTTGATGCTTATATCGAACTTAAAACTGAAGATGTACGTCGTCTTAACACGACTACTCACCCAGTTGAATTCGATATGTACTACAGCCTGTAATACATTAAGATTTAGAAAAGCTCGCCTCGGCGAGCTTTTTTATGTTGTTCATTTAATAGAAATTCACTTATTTCAAATAAAAATTAAGGTAAACTGAGGGCGAAGTTTGAGTGGGTTCAGCATGCGAAATTTACAACCAAGTAATATAAAGGAAAAACAGCTTCATCCTGAATTAAAAAAATGGTTGTACGCATCAGGTTCATTGACTCAACAATTGACTGATTTAGCAGATGGGCAATTCCGAGTTGAATTGCTTCAAACAAACTATAAACGACTGACTCTTGCCGATAGCCGTTGGATGAATATGCCGAACCATCACATTGCTTGGGTGCGAGAAAGCTATTTGTATGGTTCGGAACAACAGCCATGGGTCAAAGCGAAGAGTATTTTTCCAATTTTGAGTTTGCAAAAAAAAGCCCGATTATTTCAGCACATTGGCAATAAACCGATTGGTTGGTTTTTATTTCAACGCACCAACCCTGCGTGCGAAAGGCGTGTCATCCAGTTAGAAGAAGGTTGGACACGGCAGAGTTGTTATACTTGGCATGGTTGCAAATTTATTGTACAAGAAACCTTTCTTCCTGCATTTGAACAGTTTATTCAATCGCATTAACGTTTAGGATCATCATGGAAACAGTACAACGCACCACATGGCGACAACGTTTATCTGCTTATTATTATTTATGCCGTTTTGATAAACCGATTGGTACAGAATTGGTTTTTTGGCCGACCATGTGGGCATTGTGGATTGCATCAAAGGGGATACCTGATCTCAAAATCCTATTGCTAATGACCTTAGGCGTGATTTTTATGCGCGCGGCAGGTTGTGCCATTAATGACTTTGCAGATCGAAAGGTGGATGCACATGTTGAACGAACCAAGCATCGCCCTTTAGCTACAGGTGTTATTCGAGCAAGAGAAGCCATCTTTGTTTTTTTAGCGTTGGTTGCTGTCAGTGCGGGCCTATTATTGTTCTTACCAATTGAAACCTTTTATTGGTCATTTGGTGCATTATTTTTAGCGTTTATTTATCCGTTTATGAAACGCTATACGCATTTACCACAAGTGTTTTTGGGCGCAGCATTTTCATGGTCAATTCCGATGGCATACAGTGCGGTCGGGCAAACACCAGATTTAACCTGTTGGCTACTTTATTTTGGCAACCTTGCTTGGACTGTGGCTTACGATACTCAATATGCCATTACAGATCGCGAATATGATCTAAAAATTGGAGTGAAATCGACCGCTATTTTATTTGGTCGCTACGATTTACAAATCATTGGTTTACTACAGGCTAGTAGTTTGGCATTGATTGGCTTTGCGTTTTATCGTGAGAATATTTTGATTCCTTTGGGTTTGATCGCTTTGCTTGTTGTCGCAATGGATTTTCTGTATCAAACAGTAAAAACTAAAGATAGAAATCCACAAATTTGTTTTTGGGCTTTTCGGCATAATCGCTGGGTAGGGTTAATCATTTTTATTGGAATTTTTACCGCTCAGTTTATTTAGATCAAATCGAGAAAGTGGAAAAGTACTATATACAGTACTTTTTTTTTGTGTTTTTATTTTATGAAGGCAAAGCCTGCATTCAATAGATAAAAAGAAAGGATGACTAGAATGACTATATTTTTCAAAAAAACGGTTTTGACAACGCTTTGTGCAAGCAGTTTATTACTGTCTGCCTGTGGTGGCGATGGTAACAGTGGCGACTATACCAGTCGGACAGATAAAAAAACTTTTACTGTTGATGCGGACGTTTCAAATGTTGCGAATGTACATGATGTCTTTACCTACAAGATGCCAAGTGTTCAAAACAAAGAAATTACTGCAACAACACTGGTATTTACCCCTAAAGGTACACCGCCAATTGGTGGTTGGCCAATCGTCGTCTGGGCACATGGCACAGTCGGTGCAGCAGATAAATGTGCACCATCTAAGAATCCGTTAACAGGTGTTGAAAAAAATATAATTACGGCCTTACTACAAAAAGGCTATGCCGTGATTGCTCCAGACTATGAAGGCTTGGGAAATAGTGATGTTGCCCATCCTTTTTTAAACCTTAGTAGCGCAGCGAAATCTGTAATATTTGCTGTAGATGGTGTCAATAAACGTTATGCGAATTTATCTAAAAACTGGAGTGTTATTGGGTGGTCACAAGGGGGGAATGCTGCCTTAGCTGCTGCTGAATTTAGTTCGGTGCTGAATCCGTCGGGTTATCAATTTAAAGGTACGGTGGCGATCGCGCCTGCATCTTATTTGCAAGATACATTGGATTTGGCTCAGCAAGCGGCACAAAGCTATGCTGATGCAGGTCGGCTTGATCAAGCTGTACCAATTGCCGCCAAAGTTTATACATATGCTGCAATTGTCGCGTCAGGAATTAAAGCTCGACAAACGGATTTCACTTACGATCAAGCATTTTTAGCAACGAAAGTGTCACTTGCATCTAAAGCTGAAACCGTATGTTCTCCTGAATTGGGAGAGGCTTTTGGTCTTGATATTCAAACAACCTTAGCCACTAATGGTGGGAATTATAGTCTTTATCAAGCTTTGCAACCTGATTATAAAACCAATGCAAATATTGTGAGATATGTCGTAGAAAATAACCCTGGGCAGTTGAAAATCAATAAACCTGTTTATATTTATCAAGGTACAGCTGATACGACAGTACCATATCCAATTACCCACGATAAACTTTATGCGAAAATGTTAGATAAGGGCACTGATGTACATTTTATTGCTAAATCAGGTGATGATCATCAAACGATTATGGAAGATAATATTGCGGAATTGGCGGATCAAGTGAATACCTTGATGACCCAATAAGTTTTGGGTGGCTTAGACTTTCTTTCAGATTAAAAAGATAGAAAGTCTAAGTAGGAAAACAATTGTGTATTTGGTTGTTTTTGCGTATGTTGAGCTGAAATTTTTGATGCTGGCTTGACTGATGGAACATACACCAAAGAAAAAACCAATTCCGTGGCTTTTAATGATTTTCGGGATTTGCATTCCAATTTTTATTGTTGGAATGGCATTTCTGGCAGCAAAAAGTGATGCAAAAACCAAAAGAGAATATGATCGACAACATGCTGAAATTGCTAAAAGGTTTGCACAGCAAAAAACCGATGATCAAGCTAAGAATGCAAATCCAGTTGATTAATTTCACAAGAATCCAAAGCATATAAAAAAAGCCACTCAATTGAGTGGCTTTTTAGAATCTTGGCTCTTCCACCTGGGCTCGAACCAGGGACCTGCGGATTAACAGTCCGTCGCTCTACCGACTGAGCTATGGAAGAATAGATGGCTCTCCAACCTGGGCTCGAACCAGGGACCTGCGGATTAACAGTCCGTCGCTCTACCGACTGA